>CAZSRL010000004.1:0-51763 GCA_964609615.1 uncultured Muribaculaceae bacterium | reverse complement strand
TTTGAACTCTCGCGCCAGTTGCCCGACCTACACCCTTAGCAGGGGCGCCTCTTCAACCACTTGAGTATTGCTCCACATAGTGCTTTTAAGCATATTTAATATTACATTATTATTGCGTTATTGTCAATATTTATAATTATTTAAAAACGTAAAAATGTAATAAATTATCTATTTATGTTAAATATAATAATGTGATATAAATGAATATAAAAAAAATAATTAAAGAACTTAATTTATTAAAAGAAAACTTCCCAGATCTTATTATAAGAAAAATAAAAATTAGTAGTTTTAAACACATTTACTTAATAACAACTGATTCTCTTAGTAGTGGAGATAGAGTAAATGATTTTATATTAAAATATTTTTCTAATAAAAGTTTAATTAATAAAGATAAATTCAATATAAAAACAAATATTATTAATTATATTCCAAGTGTTAATATTAAATATATATCTAATTATGAAGATTTGTTATATTTGTTATATAGTGGTTTTACTATTATTTTAATACCAGGTGAAGATGAAGGAATTGCTTTTGAAACAAGAGCAGAGATTGATAGAGGAATAACAGAACCTAGCAGTGAACCAACTGTTAAAGGCCCTAAAGATAGCTTAACAGAAAATTATCAAAAAAATGTTGGAATAATAAGAAAAAGAATAAAATCCACTTCTCTATATTTAAAAGAAATTAATGTTGGAAAATATACAAAAGCAAAAGCTGGAGTTTTTTATATGGATGGTATATGTGAAAATGAAGTGGTTTTAGAAGTAGTAAAAAAACTACAACAAATTGATATAGATGGTGTATTAGATGTTACATATTTTAAAGAATTAATGAAGCATGAAAATAAAACTATTTTTCCAACAATGATTAGTAGTGAAAAACCAGACAATATCTGCAAACAATTACTTGATGGTAAAGTTGCCATAATATTAGAAAATTCTCCTTACGCATTAATTGTACCTACTTTTTTTATTAGTTTTTTTCAAAATAGTGAAGATTATAATTCAAAGGCTTTCTTTTCATCATTTATGAGAGTTATAAGATTAATAGCATTTTGGATTACTATACTTATGCCTGCGGTTTATATTGCTCTTACAACATATGACCAGGAAGTAATACCAACAAGTCTTTTAATAAATTTTGCAATTCAAAGAGAAAACGTTCCTTTTCCAGCTATAGTTGAAGCATTAATATTACTTATTTCATTTGAAATACTAAATGAAAGCGATTCAAGAACACCTTCTTCTAGAACAACCTCCCTTTCTATTTTAGGAGCATTAGTTCTTGGAGAGGCAGCTGTAACCGCAGGTATTATTAGTCCTATAATGGTTATAGTTATTGCTATTACATCAGTTTGTTCTCTTCTATTTTCTTATTTAGATATACAATCTCCAATTAGATTTTGGAGATATATTTTAATGCTTTTTGGTTCGTTTTTTGGAATAATTGGAATATTTATTGGACTATGTTTTTTACTTGTAAATATGTGTTCAATTAAGTCATTTGGTAAACCATATTTAATACCATATGCTCCATTTTATATAAGTGGGCAAAATAACGCTATTATTAGAAGAAGTTTAAATAAAATAAAAAAAAGAAATAAAATTATAGCAAATAATAATAATTTAAAAAAAGTTGGTGATAAATAATGAAGAAACTATTTATATTAATAATAACTTTATTATTTATTACAACAGGTTGTTATAACTATAGAGAAATAAATGACTTAGCTATAGTAGGTGCGATTGGGATTGAAAAAGAAAATAATAAATATTTAGTAACAACTCAAATAGTAAATATTAAAAAAACAGGATCAGAAAATGGAGATAACGATATATCTAAAATTATTGTTTATACAGGAGTTGGTAAAACAATATCAGAAGCTTTAAAAGATATATCAGATAAATCATCAAAAATACTTTTCTATCCACATATAAAAATACTAATATTGGATGATGAAATAATTATAAATGATTTGGATAAAGTATTAGACTTTTTAGCAAGGAATCCAGAAACAGGACTTAATTTTTATGTTGTAACATCTACAACAGACCAACCAAAAGACATATTAGAAATATTAACCCCAATGGATCCCCTACCTTCAAATGACTTAGAAAGCTTATTAAAACAAAATAAATATAATACCGCAACTGCTAATGTATTAACATTTGAAGAATTAATAAATTATACTTTAAAAAAACAAATTAATCCTGTTTATACAAATATTAAAATAGAAGGTAATAAAAATAAAAATGATAAAACAACTGATTTATATAACTCATATCCAAATGCTTTATTAAAAATAAATAACTTAGTTACATTTGATAAAAAAAATACTCTAATTTTAAATAAAAAAGAAAGCATTGGATATAACTTTATATCAAATAATATTAAAAACGTTTCAATTACATCAAAATGTAAGGATGAATTTAATAAATATTTTACTATGGAAATATCAAAATCAAATAATAATATAAAATTAAATTTAAAAAATAAAGAAGTAATATATAACTTTAATATAATTGGTAACACAGGAGAATTTAATTGTAATAAAAATTATGAAAACATAAAAACAAAAGATGATATTAAAAATATAACAAGAAAAAAAATAGAAAGTTATATAACCTCATCTATAACAAAAACAAAAAAATATAACAACGATTATATAGGCATACAAAATTATATATATAAATCAACTGGAAAAAGAACTTATAAATTAAAAGATTTAAAATTTAAAATAAACGTTAAATTAAAACTATTAGACGAAGGTAATTTAAAACAAATAATAAATAGAAAGGATAACAAATGAGTAAAGAAAAAATAAGTAGTTTAAGTTTATGTTTATTAACTTTTTCTATAACTAGTTCTACATTTTTAGGAATTGGTTTTAATAGAGTGTTTTTAAATCAAGGACCAAGTGCTTTATTAAATATCCTTATTGGTTTAATTATTGGATATTTTATAGTATTTGTTATCTTTAAAATAATGGATACAGAACCCGAATTATCATTATCTCAAAAGATAATTAAATGTTTTAAAAAACCATTTAATTATATTATAAACTTTACTTTAATTATAGTAGCGTCTTTAGGAGCAATGCTTGCTTTGTGGAGAATAGTTGATTTTTTAAATAGTCAATATTTATCTAAAACCCCTTCTTTATTAATTGGTATTTTAGTAATATCATTAGTCTTTTATATTGTTTGTAAAAATATAGAAGTACTAACAAGATTTAGTACTATTATAAGTGTGTTATGTATAACAATGATACTTATTAATATACTAAGTTTAATCCCAGAAGTAGATATTAATAATTTAAAACCTTTTGTTGTAGAAAATAATATTTTTAAAATGATAAAATCATCATTTTATTTTGCTATATTATTGGCAGGCCCTTGTTTATTTATTACTATGGTTCCTAAAGAAAACATTGTAGATAAAAAAAGATTTAATAAAATGTTTTTAATTTATTTTACTATTTCTGGTATAATATTGTTTTTAATATTTTTCTTTATTTTAGCTTGTTTAGGTTTAGATATTATTTCTTTATATAAATACCCTGCTTATATAGTTCTTAAAAAGATATCTATATTAAACTTTATAGAAAGTATTGAAAACATAACATTTATAATATGGTATTTATATTTAAATATTCTTTGTTCATTATTATTATTATTTGTTAAAAACTCTGTTATAGATATCTTTAAAATTAAAATAACTAAAAATAAAGCAATTACTATTTCTCTTATATTATCAACTATAACATTATTAGTACCTTATTTTATATTTAATGGTAATTATAAAATAATGAATACTATTACTAATATGCTTCCTATTATATTATTAGAGTTAATGTTTTTATTATCACTATTTTATTTAATTATTTACAAAATAAAAAAAATAATATAAATTATTTTTTCTTATTTTTTCTTTTTTGTAATATTTTTTAATATTTTTCCTAAATCTTTATCTCTAGGATCAGATAATTTAGGAAATCTTTTTAATAAATATCTTATATTTAAATAATGAAACTTTGATATTTTACTAAATAATTCATCTGAATATTTAAATATTCCTTTTCTAAATATAAATCTTTTATTTCTATTTTTATTAATAAGCTTCATAATATTTCTTAATTTTAATAGACCTGCTAAAGTAGCATATAAGTCAAGTACAAAAATAGTTAATAATACCGAACATATTACAATATGAGTAGTAGTAGGTATTATATTAACAACTGCGGTAAAAAACGGATGTAAAAAATTAATAAGAAGTACTGCTAAAACACCAAAAGCAGTTGAATTAAGTAAGCATACTCTACCTTCTATATTAAACTTTTCATTACTATAATCCCACCAACGTTCATTGAATATTTTTTCAAATAAATAACTAGTAACAAACTCTAGTATACTACAAGCAACCATAGAGACTAAAAATAAAGCTAGTAAATCTTCTTTATATCTTCCAAATGAATAAATAATCATTAAAGCTCCTAATCCATATATTGGACAATAAGGACCAAATAAGAAACCTCTATCTTTTACTACTTTCTTTTCTGTTACACTACACCATACTATTTCACATACCCATCCGAGAAATGAATAAATCATAAAATATGTAAAAAGATTTAAAAATACTTCCATTTAAATTTCTCCTAACATATATCATTTTAACACAAAAAAAATATACTAGCAAAATAAATTAATATTTTACCAGTATATGATGGCACTACCATTTATTTTACTAAACTTAAATAAATAAATTTATTCAATAAATAATAATATCAATATATTAGAAAATGCCATTAACCAATAATTATAATGTTAACCTTATAAAAATTAGTCCTGATGTTAATTCAAATTATAATATACCTAAATACATCAGAAAATTTAAAATATATTAAATCTGAATCAAAACATTTTTTTGAATAATTTACAAAAATTCAAAACTTAATAAATTAAATTAAGAAAAAGTAAATTATCCATGTGTTAGAATAAGCTTAAAATTATAAATAAATTAATATAAATAAAATTAATATTATATCTAACAATTACAATATATCACATATTAAATATAAATCAAGTGTTTTTTTAAAAAAAATAAAAAAAATGTAAATTATTTACATTTAATTATTAAGATGGCGTCCTAGAAGGGATTCGAACCCCTGACCCACGGCTTAGAAGGCCGTTGCTCTATCCAGCTGAGCTACTAGGACGTGCTTGCTTAATAATTATAAAACATAATAAACTAATTTTCAAGTGTTTTTAATACAGTTGTTGCTATTTCTTTATCATTTACATTAAAAACAACCTTATCTACATTATAATTATCTTTAACAGACATATTAATTGTATATTTTACTTCTTCCAATATTTTATTTGTATCAAACTCATCAAATATTTTATCATTAAAAGTTATATGCATTACATTTTCTTTTATTTTATATTCTTTTAATTTTGTTTGATTACTTAGATAACTACTTAAATTGCTTTGATATATTAAAGAACTTTTTAATTCTTCTATTATTATTTCTATTTTTTCTCTTTCATCATTATGTATTTTAGTAACAGGTGTATAATATACTTCATCTTCTGAATCGTTTAAATAATAGATTGTAGTATTTGTTATATTTTTTAAACTATTAATATCATATATTTTATTTATACCAATGTTACGATCAAGTATTTTTTCTTCTTTTCCTTCAACTAATATTTTAACTTTTTCTATGTCTTTAAATTCAGTTATTGTGTAAACTATACTTTCATATACTTGTTCTAATTTATCTTTTTCTATATTTAAAAATTCTTTAGAAAAATCTATTTCACACATATCATTAATTATTTGTATGTTATTTACCTTTACATTATTAGGTATTAAAGCTTTAAAATTATTAGGTAATTTGTTTTTTTTATTTTCTATTAATAACTCAATTGATTTTTTTAATTTATCTAGTTCATTTTTTTCCTCAACATTAACACTAACCATTGATATATATTCATATTTATCTTGAAGAAATACTTTAACATTTGCTTCTTTTTCATAAACTATCTTTTCTTTTACACTTAATTTATTTATATCATTTGGAAATATATATAATAAACATATTATTATTAATGAACATGTAGTTACAGTTATTTTTCTTATACCTATTTTTTTTAACATAAAACACCTCAATAAAATATATTCTTTTTATATAAAAAAAGAGCAATTATTTACTCTTTATATTGTAAGTTCTCCTAACTTTAATAATTCAACCACTGCTTGTGCTCTTCCTTTTACACCTAACTTTTGCATAGAATTTGAAATATGATTTCTAACTGTTTTTTCACTAATGTTTAGTTCTTCAGCAATTTCTTTTGTTGATTTATTTAAAACAAGTAATTCAAATACTTCTCTTTCTCTTCTTGTTAATATATTTTTATTCATTTTTTCCCTCACTTTCTTAAGTATGGGTGGTTTTATGCTTACTCATATTATTTTATGAATAAAAATATATTAAGTTCTTACTAAAACCTATTTTATTTGGAATTTTATAGTGATATACTTTTTTTCATCAAATGAACTTTGTATACTTCTCATAATATCATTAGCAAGTTTTACATTATGTTCCTTTGAATTAATTACTACTGTTATAGTATCATTATCTATTTTAATAAATGTTTTAGTTTTAAACTCATCCATTAATTTATTTTCTAATTCTTCTTCTTTTCCTTTAGTAAGATTTAAATTTTTTAATTCTTCAAATGCATTATTTTTTTCTTCATTAGTTGATGAAGCACTCGTAAGTACACTTTGTAACTCTTCTAATTCTTTTTGAGCTTGTTCATCATGCTCTACTCTTAAGGCAACAAGCATATCACTTTCTTCTACACCTGTAGTTACTTCTTTATTTACTTTCTGTGTTTTATTAACATTGTTTGTACTTTTTAATAATTCACTAGGCATAGTAATATAAAACACACCTAAAACTAATATAATACTTAATAATGTTATAAACCATAATTTTTCTTTGTTTATCACTACATATTCCTCCTTTTTTATTTAATTATATTTTACTTAATAAAAAAAAAGAACAAATATGTTCTTTTATGCTCTTGAAGAATACTTTCCATCAGCAGTTGTCACTAATATTTCTTCTCCTTCTTTTATAAACAAAGGAGCTTTTAAAGTATATCCTGTTTCAATAGTAATATCTTTTTCTGCACCTGAAGATGTGTTTCCTTTTACAGCATCAGGGGCTTCTATTACCTTATATGATACTTTATCTGGTAGTGAAATACCTAATATATTTCCTTCATAAATCATTATTTCTACTTCTAAATTTTCTTTTAAAAACTTTATATCATCTTTTAATATATCTTTACTTAATTCAAGTTGATCATAAGTATTATTATCCATAAAAATATAATTATTAGTATCATTATATAAATAACTTAGTTTTTTCTTTTCAACATGCGCTCTTTCAACTTTAATATCAGAGTTAAAAGTAATTTCTATAGTAGAGTCTGCTTTTAAATTTTTTAGTTTTGTTCTTACAAAAGCAGCTCCCTTTCCTGGTTTTACATGTTGAAATTCAATTACTTGATATACATTTCCTTCATATATAATTGTCATTCCATTTTTTATATCATTTATGTTTATCATTTTTTACACCTTCTATTATGATTTAACTACAGTTTCATTATGTATAGTTGATTTTCTACATCTAGGACAATATTTTTTTATTTTTATTTTTCCTTCTGTATTTACTTTATTTTTTACAGTTGAGTAATTTTTTTCATTACATACTTCACATTTTAAGTCAATCGTAAATCTATTTTCTTTTTTTGCCATTATAATCCCTCCTTAAATACCTTATTTATTATAACAAATATTATGTAATTTTTAAAGGGTTTATTTTTTTTGTTATTTACTATACTTATCAAAATATAATTTAGTTATTTTATTTGTTAATGTTTTTGTTATTATACTTCTATTTTTACTATCTTTAACGCTTATATCTGGGTTAATTACTACAATAGATAGTTTTGGATTATTTCTTGGCATATATGCTCCAAAAAGGCTAGTAATTGTTTCTGTGTCTATTTTACCATTATTATTTGTATCAATAAAACTTTGAGCAGTTCCTGTTTTACCACTTGCTTTTAAAGATTGACTTACATAATTTCTTCCAGTACCAGAAGTAGATACTTTTTTTAAACCTAATCTTACTCTATTCATATATTTATTTTTTACATTTACATTATTTAATAATTTTTTATCATAGTTTAAAATTATTTTATTATTGTTATTTTTAAAAGTATAAATATTTTTTAAATAATGAAGAGAATATCTCTTACCACTAGTTGCTAAAGTATTAATATATTGTATTATTTGTATTGGTGTATATGTATCATATTGTCCTATTGGAAAGTTTAATAAATTATTTGGATTATTATCATTACCAACATATCCTTTACCTTCTTTTGGTAAATCTATACCAGTAGATGAACCAAGTCCAAATTGTTTATACATATCTCTATATATTTTAAAACCTTTTTTATTTAATTTAAGCCCTCTATTATATCTATAATTACCTTCTCCTATTTTAATAGCAATTAGAAATTGATAATAATTACTTGACATACTAAGTGCTGTTAAATCATTTACATTACCAAGTCTTTTCCAGGAGCATTTACTAGGGGTTGAGGCAATCTTTATACAACTATCTCTTACTGTATATCCTATTTTTAATTTATTTGAATTATAGCCTACTAAATGACTTGCTCCCTTTACAATAGATCCTGGGGTTACTGGATTTAAAACTAAAGACGGCATTGAATCAACAAATGAATATCTTTTACCATTATATAATATTTCTTTACCAACACTTGCTAAAATATCTCCATTATTAGGATCACTTAATATTACAAAACTTTTATTATAATATTTAGCACTACTCATTTTTTTAGCACTTTTCATTTCTTTCATTACTAACTTTTCAATATCATTTTGTAAATCTATATCAATTGATAAAACTAAATCATTTCCTTTTTTAGATGATGTTAATTTAGTTATTTTACCTTTAGAATCTATTTTATAACTCTCTTTTGTTCCTCTTAAATACTCCTCATATTCTTTTTCTATATAACTTATACCAACAGTGTCATTCATATTATAATTCTTTTTCTTATAATAATTTATCTCTTCTTTTGGAATACTTCCAACACTACCTAAAAATGTTTTAAATAAATCTTTATAAGGATATATTCTTTTATATTTTGTTTTAGCAATTACTCCTTTATATTTTTTTTCATATTCACTAAAATATGCAAATTCTTCTTCAGTTGATTCTTCTTTTATAGTTTTTTCTTCATATGCATAACCAATATTCATTAGTTTATAAATATATGAGGTTTTCTTTTCTTCTTCGTTTATATTCAATTCTTCTTCTTTTGTTTTTTTCTTTAATAAATTATTATATTCACTTTGTGAATATTCTTTATTTTCATATTTAATTATTTCTTTTTTAGACATTCTTTTTTTTAATACATTTTTATTTTTAATTATTAAATAATTTTCTATATCACTTTTATTAAGTTTACTATAATCTATTTTTATATGTTTACTTATCTTATCAGCCATTTTTAACTCTTCATACAGAGTTAAATTTGTTTTATTATATACAATACTTTTTATTATTTTATTACCAACTAAAAGTTTCATATTTCTATCATATATATTTCCTCTAGGAGATTCTTCTTTATAATATATTTTATCTGTTTTTTTATGTAAAAGTTTATTATATTCTTTGTTATCAAATATAGTTATTTTAATAAGAAAAGATATTATAACAATAAAAATAATTAAGATAACTAACCTTATTATTTTAAATCTATTATTTATTATATTATTTATATCTTCTTTATTCATATTTTTAGTATACTCAAAAAATAAAAACATAAACTTAAGTATGAAAAAAAGTTTAATAATAAGTTATATTAAAAATATAACAAAAGAAGATATTTTAAAATTTTCTATAAAACAAAATATAATTCTAAATAAAAAAGATTTAGATATTATATACACCTCTATAAAAAATGATTATGAAGTTATTTTATCTAATGATTTTTATGATTATTTAAAGAAAAAAAAACAATATCTACAAGAACAAACATATAATAAAATATTAGAATTATCTAATAAATATAAAGACTTTATTAATTAATAAAGTCTTTATATTTGCTTGATCTAAAATTATCTATTTCATATTTATATGGAGGTTTATTTATTAATAAACCAGTTTTTATAATAGGAGTTTCTAATATTTTAGGAACATTTATTACTCTTTTATTATGTACTATATTATTTAGTACATCAAAACCTATTGTTCCATATCCTATATTAGTATGTCTATCTTTTTTAACACCTATTTGATTATGGCTATCATTTATATGAATACATTTTATTTTTTCTATTCCTATTTTTTTATCAAATTCATCAAGAAATTCATCAAATTTATTTAAATCAACTCCACTATCATTCATATGACATGTATCTAAACAAACATAAACTTGATTTTTATGGTTTATTAAATCTAACACATATTTTATTTCATCTATATTAGAACACAATTCACTACCTTTTCCACTCATATATTCTATTAATAAATTTATTTTAGGATGATCTTTAAGTGCTAAATCTATTGAATTAACAATATTATTTAAAGCATCTTCTTTTTTTAAAGAAACAAAACTACCAGGATGAAATATTAAATTATTTATTCCAAACTCTTCACATCTAGTCATTTCACTTTTTAAAAAAGATATGTAAAAATTATATTTTCTTTCATCTATATTATTTGCGAAGTTTATAATATATGGAGCATGAATAAAACAATTATTAATATCTATATTATTCTCTTTCATTAAATTATACGCTTTTAAAGTTAAATCTTTATCAATTTTAGACCTTAATGTACTTGTTGCTGGGCCAGTATAAAACATAAATGTATTAGCACCATAACTAATTGCTTCTAACACTACTCCATATAATCCATTTTCTACATTATAATAAGTATGACTTCCTATTAATAACATATTTATCACCTATTTTTATATTATCATACAAAATAAAAAAAGACCAGTTGGTCTTTATATTATATTTTAAGACTAATTCTCATAGCCACTACAATCAGTAGTTTTAACTTGAGTAAAAGTGGTATCAATTTCAGATTTTTTAATTGAAGAAATTGCAGGAGGCTCTTCAAATAAATTTATACTTTTACTTATAGAAGAATCAGATACTCTTATTTCGGTTACATTTCCATCGATACCTATCTTTACACAATAAGCAATATTTTCATTTCCTTCAAGTTCTAGTGATTTCCCGTTTTCAAAGCTAGAATAAACAACTGCTTTTGATCCTTCATCTAAATTAGATGCCCATTCTTGTTTAGCTGTTTTGTAAATTATTTGTGATTGATCTATAAATGTATTTACTCTACTTTTATTAACTGTTTTTAATATTCCTGGTACAGCAATTAACATTAATATAGCTAGTATAATAATTACAGCAAGTAATTCAATTAATGTAAAACCTTTTCTATTATTAATCTTTTTTATTAAATTTTTTTTCATTAAAAAATCCTTCTTTCTTATTTTCTTTAATTTAATTATATAAAAAAAAGAAAGAATAGTCAATATTTTAATATTTTTTTGTTATTCTTTTACATTATTAATAAATCCATCTAATATATCTATAGTATTAATAATATTATTTATTTTATCTGTTGGTCTTATAGCGTATTTTTCTTTCATTTCACTTATCATAACTTTTATACTTTCAGGATTTCTATTTAAGTTTTTATACCAATATGAATTTTCTCTTAAATATTTTAAATAATTAGGATCTGTTTTTAATAAATTATTTGTAATTATATTCATTAATCATCAAAGAATTTATTAATAGGTCTTTCTGAAAAGGTTTTTGAAGATGTAGTACTTCCTTTACTACTTGATGCGGTTATATCAGTTAAAAACTCAACTGCTTTTTGTAATGAAGATACATTTTTTTCTACATTTTCCATTTTCATATTTTTTATATTATTTAAAATATCTTTTATTCTTATGTTAGAACCTTCCGTTTTATTACTTGCTTCTCTATTATAATATTTATCCCAAAAATTACTATTTTCACCATATAAGTCATAAACTTCAAATAGTTTTTGCCATGTTATTTTACCTGTTGTTACTTCTTTAATTAGTTTTGGATTTTTTGAAACAAATGATTTAAATTCATCTTTTTTAGACATTAAAACATCACCTATTATATTTTATGTATTTGGTGATGTTTTATTTCTTTATATTTTAAATTCATCAAAGAAGTCACTCATTGTCATATTTTTTGGTTCTTGTTCTTCCATTTGTTGTTGCTCTTCATCAATCGTTTCTTCTTTTTCTTCTTTAAAACTTTTTATTTTTGTTTTTGTAAATACTGAAGAAAACTCTTTATTAGATATATTTCCACCTACGCTTGTTTTATCCATAATATTTATTTCACTTATTTTTATATACTTTATTTCATTATCAATTTTTAAACCTATTTGATCTTTTGAATTATTTGATAGTATATTTATAATATTATATGTTTTACTTTTTGGACTTTTTATAATTAGGCTTCCTTTTTTTGCTCTTGAAGTTTTTGTAATATCTTCTAGTTTTATTCTTTTTGCTGTTTTTTTATCAGTAAATATAGTAATATATTCGTTATTTTTGTTTGTTACAAATGCATTAATAACTTCATCTTCTTTTAAATTAATTGCTTTTACACCACTTGTTTTTAATCCAACAATAGGTATTTCATCAACATTATATTTAAGAGCATAACCATTTTTACTAACAATAACAACTTCTTTATCTGTTGTTAAGCAAACATTTATTACTTCATCTTGTTCTTTTAATTTAATATTAGTTATAGGTTTTGTATATCTAGTTACTTTATAATCTTTTACGTTTGTTCTTTTAACCATTCCATTTTTTGTAAATATAGTTATAATATCATCATTATTAAAGTCATTTATAGCAACTGATTTAATGATTTTTTCTCCATCACTAACTTTAGCTATTGTATTAATATGTTTTCCTATATCTTTATATTTTGCTTCTGGGATTTTATGAACTGGAATATATAAGTAGTTTCCATTGTTGGTAAATATTAGTATTGTTTTTAAGTTGTTTATTTTATATATTCCATTAACATAGTCTCCTTCTTTAAGACCTGTTTCTTCACTTTCACTCATATTGTATGATTTAACACTTACTTTTTTTATATAACCATCGTTTGAAATAATAACTATAAATTCTTCGTTGCTTATCATACTTTCTTCATCTATTTTTATTTCTGTTATTTCATCTTTTATAATTGTTTTTCTATCTTCTGAATATTCTTTTTTAATGTTTTTCATTTCTGTTTTAATTACTTTTTTAAGCGTTTCTTCATCTCTTAGTATTTCTTCTAGGAATGATATTATTTTATTTAAATTTTCAAGCTCAGACTTTAAAACATCTACATCTGTATTTGTAAGTTTATATAGTTGCATCATTACAATAGCTTCTGCTTGAAGGTTAGTAAAGTTATGTTCTTTTACTAAGTTTAGTATAGCATCTTGTTTGTTTTTACTTTTTCTAATGGTTTTTATAACTTCATCTAATATATTTAATGCTTTTATTAAACCTTCAACTATATGTAGTCTAGATTTAGCATGTTTTAAATCAAACTCTGTTCTTTTTATAACTACACTTTTTTCATGAGCAATAAATGCATCTAATATTTCTAATACTCCAACTAGTTTAGGTCTTCTATTTACTATAGCAACCATATTAAAGTTATAGTTTATTTGTAAATCTGTATTTTTTAATAAATAATTAACTATTAATTCATCTTTAGCATCTTTTTTTAAATCAATTACTATTTTAACTAATTCATCTTTATCACTTTCATCTCTTACTTCTACAATACCGTCTATTTTTTTATCTATTCTAATATCTTCTATCTTTTTTATTATATTCATTTTAATAGTGTCATATGGTATTTCATCTATTATAATTTGTTTTTTTCCTTTATTAGTTTTTATTTCTAATTTTGACTTTAATACTACTTTTCCTCTACCTGTTATGTAAGCTGATTTTATCCCATTTTTTCCTTCAATTATTCCTCCTGTTGGAAAATCTGGTCCTTTTATTATTTCCATTATTGTTTCTAATCTACAATTTGGATTATCTATTCTTTTAATTGTAGCATCTATAACTTCACCTAAATTATGTGTAGGTATATTTGTAGCATAACCTGCGCTTATACCATTTGAACCATTTACTAATAGGTTTGGAAAATGAGCTGGTAAAACAGTTGGTTCTAATCTTTCATCATCATATGTAAGCATCATTTCAACGCTTTCTTTATTAATATCTTTTAATAATACTCCAGATATTTTTGAAAGTTTAGCTTCCGTATAACGCATTGCGGCAGCTGGATCCCCATCTATTGAACCATTATTACCTTGCATAAATATAAATGGAGTTCTCATTTTCCATGATTGGCTCATTCTTACTAATGCTTCATAGATACTTGAATCCCCATGTGGATGGTAATTACCCATTATATTTCCTACTGCTTTTGCAGATTTTTTTGTCTTTTTTTCATAAGTGTTGTTATCTTTGAACATAGCAAAAAGTATTCTTCTTTGAACTGGTTTAAGCCCATCCCTAACATCTGGTAAAGCTCTGTCTTGAATTATACTTTTTGAATATCTTCCAAAACGTTCTCCCATTATTTCTTCTAAAGAATAGTCATAAATTTTTTCTAATAATGTTTTTTGTTCCTTTGCCACTTATTATACCTCAGTTCTATTTTTTAAAGTTATCTACATTAGAAAAGTCAACATTTTCTTCAATCCATTCTTTTCTAACAGTAACGTCATCTCCCATTAATACTCTTACTCTTTTTTCAGCAAGCATAGCGTCTGTTATGCTTACCTTTATGAGTGATCTTTTATTTGGATCCATTGTTGTTTCCCAAAGTTGTTCTGCACTCATTTCTCCAAGACCTTTATATCTATCTATTTCATAACTTACTTTTATTTTTTTTCTAATTGTTTCTAGTTCTTCATCAGTCCAAACATATTCTTTGTCTTTTCCATACTTTACTAAATAAAGTGGAGGCATAGCAATAAATAGTTTACCTGCTTCTATTAAACCTCTCATAAATCTATAAAAGAATGTTAAAAGAAGTATTTGTATGTGTGCTCCATCATCATCAGCATCGGTCATAATAATAACTTTGTTATAATTACTCTCTGTTGCATCAAAATCATTTCCTATACCTGCTCCTATAGCATATGTAATGGTGTTTAGTTCTTCATTTTTAAAAATATCTGCATCACTTGCTTTTTCACAATTCAACACTTTTCCTCTAAGGGGTAATATTGCTTGAAATTTTTTATCTCTTCCGTTTTTAGCAGTACCTCCAGCTGAGTTTCCTTCTACTAAGAATAATTCATTAATAGAAGAATCTTTACTTTGAGGTGGTGTTAATTTTCCACTTAATATTTTTTCTTTTTCTTTTTTTCCTTTACCTTTTCTAGCTTCTGCTCTTGCTTTTCTTGCTGCTTCTCTTGCTATTTTACTTTTCATTGCTTTATCTAGTACGTTATTTGCAAATTCTTTATTTTCTTCAAAATAAAATATTAGTTTTTCATAAACTATACTTTCTACAATACTTCTAGCAATTGGAGTACCTAGTTTTCCTTTTGTTTGACCTTCAAATTGTAGTAGTGCTTCGGGTATTTTTAAAGATATTACAGCACTTAAACCTTCTCTTACATCACTTCCATCAAGTGTTCCATCTTTTGCTTTTATTAGGTTGTTATTTTTAGCATATTCGTTAAAAACTTTTGTAAGAGCTGTTTTAAATCCTACTTCATGCGATCCTCCATCTACAGTTTTTACATTATTAACAAATGAAAGTATATTTTCACTATATCCTTCAGTATATCCAAACGCAACATCTACTATTATTTTTTCTTTCTCTCCATGTATATTTACAATCTTACCAATTGTTTTTTTATTTTCATTAATATACTCTACAAAGTTTACGAGACCATTTTCATATGAATAAACATTTTTTCTATTATCATACTCATCAATTACTTCAATAGTAAGTCCATCTATTAAAAATGCACTTTCTTGCATTCTTTCACATACACTAGTAAAACTTACATTAGTTGTAGAAAATATTTCTTCATCTGGCATAAATCTAACAGTTGTACCTGTTCTTCTTGTTTTACCTATTTCTTTTAATGGCTTATTTACTTTTCCACCATCTTTAAAACTTATTTCATACTCTTTACCATCTCTATCAATAGTAACTTTCATCCACTTACTAAGAGCATTAACTACACTTCCTCCAACTCCATGTAGTCCTCCACTTACTTTATATCCACCTTCACTAAATTTTCCACCAGCATGAAGTAATGTATAAATAACTTCAGGAGTACTTTTTCCACTTTCATGTTTTCCAACTGGAACTCCTCTTCCTTCATCTTTAACACTTACACTTCCATCTGAATGAAGCATAACTTCTATTTTTTCACCATATCCATTAATAACTTCATCAACTGCATTATCAACAATTTCCCACACTAAATGAAGTAGTCCTTTTTTATCAGTACTACCTATATACATTCCAGGTCTTTTTCTTACAGCCTCTAATCCTTCTAATATTTTTATACTTTTCTCGTCATATTTCATAATCTATCCTCAAATTAATTATATCATAAAAAAAACAACTTTCAAAAGATATTGTAAACTTTTGTAAATTATTTTTTTAATTTAATTATTTATATTTTCTTTAAAAATCACAGTTATTTGGTGTTCTTGGATAAGGTTGAACATCTCTAATATTATCAACCCCAGTTATATAAATAAGTAATCTATCAAGCCCAATACCAAAACCACTATGATATACTCCTCCATATTTTCTAAGGTTTCTATACCAATATAAATCTTCCATAGGAGCATTTTTTTCTTTCATAAGTTTTTCTAACACATCTAATCTTTCTTCTCTTTGAGAACCTCCCATAAGTTCTCCACCTCTAGGTACTAAAAGATCAACTGCTGCGACTGTTTTATTATCATCATTTAGTCTCATATAAAATGCTTTAATTTCTTTAGGCCAGTCTATAATAAACACAGGCTTTTTATAATATTCATCTGTTAAATATTTTTCATGTTCACTTGCAATATCACTTTCATAGTTTGGAGTAAATTCCCATTTCTTATTTGATTTTAATAATACATCAATTGCTTCTTTATGAGTTATTCTAACAGCATCATTATTTAAAAACATATTAAGTTTATCTATTAATCCTTTTTCTACAAAACTATCAAATAACTTCATTTCTTCTTTACAATTCTCTAATATATCTTTAATAACATATTTTAAACATTCTTCTTCAATATCCATTAACTCAACTAAATCACAAAAAGCAATTTCAGGTTCTACCATCCAAAATTCAGATGCATGTATTTTAGTATGTGAATTTTCCGCTCTAAAAGTTGGCCCAAATGTATAAACTTTTTTATATGCATGAGCAAAAGGCTCTACTTGAAGTTGCCCTGATACAGTAAGTGCTACTTTCTTTCCAAAAAAATCTTTTTTATAATCTATTTCTCCTTTTAATTTATCAATTGGAAGTGTTGTTACTTGAAAAGCTTCCCCAGCACCCTCACAATCAACTCCAGTTATTATAGGAGTATGAACATATATATAATTTCTTTCTTGGAAATAATTATGAATAGCAAAACATACTCTATTTCTAACTCTATAAATAGCATTAAATAAATTAGTTCTAGGTCTTAAATACGCTACTTCTCTTAAAAACTCTCTTGTATGTCTTTTTGGTTGTATCGGATATGTTTCATCACTTTTACCTAATACTTTTAAACTATCAAGCTTTAATTCAAAGTCTTGTTTACCTTCACTTTTTACTATTTCTCCTTCTACTTCAATACCACATCCAACTAAAAGTTTTGAAATATCTTCAAAATCTTTTAATTCATTTGTATATACTATTTGAAGTGTACTAAGAATAGTTCCATCAGAAAAATCAATAAAACCAAATTCTTTTTGTTTACGATGATTTCTAATCCATCCTTGTAATTTTACTTTTTTACCAATATAATCTTTTTTAAATAATTCTATTAAATCCATTTTTACATCTCCCTCTCTAATAACTTTATTATTAATTCATTTGTAGTTTTAGGATTTGCTTTACCACTTGTTTTTTTCATTACCATTCCTACAAAAAATCCAACCATATTTTTATTACCATTTTTATATTTATTTACTTCTTCTTTATGTTCACTTAATATCTTTTTTATAATTATTTCTAACTCATCTATATTACTTATTTGTTTCATATTATGTTTTTCTATATATTCTTTTAAAGATATATTTTCATCATTAATATTTAACAATATTTCTTTTATTTGATTAGTTGATATTTCTCCAGTTTCTTTTAATTTAATTATTTCTATTAAGTCATTAGGTTTAATAATATAGTCCTTTATATTTAAATTATTTTTATTTAAATATTCTAATATAGGACCAGTTATTAAATTTAATGATTCTTTTATATACTCATTATTAATATTAATACATTCATTAAAATAATTTGTTAAATTTATTTCCCTCACTATTTTTTTAGCATTTACTATATCTAATTTATATTCCTCTACATACTTAATTAATGTTTTATTAGGTACATCTTTAAAATCTTCTACACTTTCAATTAATTGTTTTTTTAGAGGAAATATAGGTATATTAGGTTCTACATAATATCTATAATCAATAGCGTCTTCTTTTGATCTCATTAATATAGTGGAATTTGTTGGTTCATTATATCTTCTTGTTTCTTGATATAATTTTTCATTATTTTCTAATGCTTTTATTTGTCTTTCTACTTCAACATTAATAGCGTCTTTTATATTTTTAAATGAATTTACATTTTTAACTTCTACTTTAGGTGTTATATATTTGTCTGATTCATCTTTTAAATTAATATTTAAGTCACATCTCATTTGACCTTTAATAACATCTGCTTGTGAAATATTTGCTTCTTTTAATATAAATCTTAAGTCTTCTAAAAAATTTATAACTTCTTCTACACTATTAAAATCAGGCTCTGTTACAAGCTCTAGAAGTGGTATACCACTTCTATTATAATTAATTAAAGTATAATCATTATAATGTGTTAAAGATGCTGTATCTTCTTCTATGTGTATGTCATGTATTCTAATCTTTTTATTATTAATCATTTCATAATAACCATTAGTTCCTATAGGAAGTGTATTTTGAGTTATTTGATACCCCTTAGGTAGATCAGGATAATAATAATTTTTTCTATCAAATATTATTTTATCCGCAATATTCATATTATATATTTTACATAATTTAATTGCTTTTTTTAATACTTCTTCATTTAAAAATGGTAAAGTACCAGGAAGAGCAATGTCTAATTCTCTAACATTAATGTTTGGTTCTATTTTATATTCGTTTTTAGCAGGTGAGAATATTTTTGATTTTGTATTTAGTTGTGTGTGTATTTCTAAACCTATTACTGTTTTATACATTATTCATCACCTCTTTTATAATCAATTATTTTTTCTATATTATAAGAAATATTTAATAATTCTTTATCATTTTTTCTCTTAGATGTTAAACTAATTGCAAAAGGATAATTATTTACTAAACCAACAGGCAATGTAATGCTTGGGTATCCTCCAAAGTTTCCTATTATTAAATTATCTTCAAGAGCTGCTTCTAAATCATCTTTTGTTTTATAGTCTTCATTTATTTTTTCAATGTATCCATTTCCTATAGGCATTATAAGAGCATCATATTCTTTAAAGAATGAATCAAATAGTGTTACTAACATATTTCTTACTCTTTTAGCATTTAAAAAATATTTTTCTTGATTTTCTTTATCAAGAGCATATGATCCTATTACAAATCTTCTTTTAATTAAACTACAAAAACCTTTACTTCTAGCATTTTTCATAATATCTTCATATGTTTTACCATCTATTCTAGGACCAAATACAATACCATTTAAATTACTATAATTACTTGTTGATTCTGAAAAAGCAATTACAGAATAACAAGCAGGAATAGATTTTAATATATTAATATCAATACTCTTTTGTTCTATTACATATCCTTTTTCTTTTAATATATTAATTTTTTTATTAAATACATTTAACATATCTACTAAATATGAAGAAGGATTATTATAATTGTTTATATCAACTAGTTCTTTTATATAAAATAACTTATTATTCTTTTTATAATTTTTATCAATTTCTAAATCAATATCACTAGAATCAATACTAGTCATATCTTTATTATCTTTTCCTTTAATTATATTTACTACTTTAGCAGCATCAAATACATTATTTGTAAGTACTCCTACGTGATCTAAAGAACTAGCAAATGGAAATAATCCGTATCTACTAATAAAACCATAAGTAGGTTTATAACCAACTATAAGATTGTATGCGGCTGGTTTTCTAATTGAATCTCCTGTATCACTTCCAATTGAAAATGGAACAAGACCAAGAGCTACAGAAACAGCACTACCTGCTGATGAACCACCTGAAATAAGTTCTTTATTTAAAGCGTTTTTTACTATACCGGTATTACCTGTTATACCTTTTCCACCCATTGCTAGTTCATCAAGAACAGTTTTTCCAACTAAAACACAACCAGCGTTACATAGTTTTTCATATACAGTACTATTATATACCGGTACATAATCTTTAAGTGTATTTGATGAGGCTGTTGTTAAAATACCTGATGTACTAAAATTATCTTTTAGTGTATATGGAACATTATTTAAAATACTCATTTGCTCTTTATATAAAAACTTATCAAATAAATTAACAAATATATTATATTCTTTATTTTTTTCTTTTAACTTTAATAATAATTTTTCTTTATTCCAATCATTATTATTATAATACTCTATATTTTTCATTAACCCACCACCCTTGGTACTTTAACTTCATCATTAAGTACATCATCACTATTTTTAAGTATTTCTTCTTTACTTAAACTTTCTTCTGGTAAATCATTTCTAAGTATTACTTCATCACTAAAAGGAACCATATGCATTGGTTCTATATTTTCAAGTCCATCTATTTTATTAATTAAATCCATTTGTTTACTTATATCATTAAACTCTTCTGTTAAACCATCTAATTCTTCTTTTGTTAAATCAATAAGTAATTTATTAGCATATTTTTTAATTTCTTCTTCTTTCATTTTTCCTCCTATGGATTTATTCTTGTTGGTCCCCTATATATAAATGTTGCTTCTCTAATATTATCAAGTTCAAACATCTTCATTATTATTCTTGATAAACCTATTCCAAATCCTCCATGAGGTGGACAACCATATTTAAAGAATCCTATATAAAAATCTAATACTTTAGGATCAATTCCTTTTTCTTTTATTTGACTCTCTAATATTTCTGGTCTATGTTCTCTTTGAGCCCCTGAGGTAATTTCTACTCCTTTATATAGTAGGTCAAATGTTTGAGTAACTCCATTTTCATCTTTCATTACATAAAAACTTCTTGCTTCATATGGATAGTTTGTTATAAAAATAAATTCACTATCATATTTATCTAATGCATATTTACAAAGTAATTCTTCTTCTTTTCTTTCTAAATCATTTTTCACTTCACAATTATATTTATATTCTTCTTTACAAATCTTTTTTGCTTCTTCAAATGTTATTCTTGGAAATTTATTTTTAACTTCCTTAAATTCTACATTAAACTTACTTTTAACATCTTCTCCATACTTTTCTTTTAGTTTATTAAAACTATATTTTAATAAATTTTCTAATTCATCCATTACATCACTATAACTATTTATCCAACCTATTTCAGCATCTAACATAGTTATTTCAGTAGCGTGATATGAAGTATGAGAATTTTCTGCTCTAAAAACATCACCTATTTCAAAAACTCTATCAAATCCACCTGCGATAGCCATTTGTTTGTAGAATTGAGGTGATTGAGATAATACAGCAGGTGTTCCAAAATAATCTATTTTAAACATTTCTGCTCCTGATTCAGCAGCAGATGCACTTATTTTAGGTGTATGTATTTCTGTATAGTTGTTATTATACCAATAATCTCTTAAACATCGTTCAAAATAAGAGACTACATTAAACATTAAATTATTATCTTCTCTTCGTAAATCTAAAAATCTATAATCAAGTCTTTGTTCTCTTAATGCAGCATCTTTTTCTTTAATACTTATTGGTAGTTCAGGTAAAGATTTACTAAAGACATTAATTAATTGAGGTATTATTTCAACTCCACCTAATTTAACATGATCATTTTTATTATAAGATCCTTCTACAGTAATAATACTTTCCATAGTTAATTGTTCTACTTGTTTTACTAGTTCTTCATTACCTTCTTTTTCAATTGTAATTTGAATTTTTCCAGTAGAGTCTCTTAAAATTAAAAATATAACATATTGTAAGTTACGAATATTATCTATCCAACCACTTACTTTAACTTTTCCTTCTTTTAATTCATTTATTTTCATTATTCCTCCTATAAATTAACACTTAAATAATCTATTAAATCTTCATTATTAACTTCTTTACTTTCTTTAGTAGCATTATCTTTAATAGTTACAAAATTATTATTTACTTCATTTTCACCTAACATAATAGTAAAAGTAGGATTTAATTTATCAACTTGTTTAAATTTACCTTTCATACTTTTATTTAAATAATCTACTTCACAAGAAATATTATTTGAACGTAGTAAATCACATAATTTATAAGCATCATTTCCTTCTACCATATTCATTACATAAACATCTAAACTAGGCTTTTCAATTCCAATTTCTTCTTCTTCAATAATAGTAATCATTCTTTCAAGTCCTAGTGCAAATCCAACGCCAGGCACATCAGGACCTCCAATAGTACTTACTAAATCATCATACCTTCCTCCACCAAGAATAACTGATGCTGGGCCTAAATTTTTAAGATCACTTACTACTTCAAACACAGTATGAGTATAATAATCAAGTCCACGTACTAAAGATGAATCAAATTCATATTTAATATCCATATCTTCTAAACATTTTTTTAAATTTTCAAAATACTTTTTACTTTCATCATTTAAATAATCTACTGTTTTAGGAGCATTTTTAATTAAATCTTTATCACCATCAACTTTACAATCAAGAATTCTAAGTGGGTTCTTTTTATATCTTTGTTTACAATCCTCACATAAAGTATCTATTCCTTTTTCAAAGTATTTAACAAGTGCTTCACGATATATTTGTCTTGAATTATTATCACCTAATGTATTAAGCTTAACAGTTAAATTATCAAGTCCTAAACTACTTAAAAAACGTACTCCAACACTAATAACTTCAGCATCAAGAGCTGGGTTTTTTGCTCCAAAAGCTTCAATACCGAATTGATTAAATTCACGATATCTTCCGTTTTGTGGTCTTTCATATCTAAAACAAGGACCAATATAATAGAATTTATTTACAGTAGTTACCTCATTATATATTTTATTTTCAATTAAAGATCTTGCGGTTGACGCAGTCATCTCAGGTCTTAAAGTTATACTTCTTCCACCTTTATCTGTAAAAGTATACATTTCTTTATTTACTATATCACTACTTTCACCAACTCCACGCATAAATAAATCACTACTTTCAAAAGTAGGTAAATTAATATAATCATAATTATATAAATGCATAAAATTATGCAGATAATTAGTAAGATACGCTAATGTATATCCTTCCTTTCCATATTGATCTAATGTTCCTTTTGGTTTTTGTATCATAATTTTTCCTCCTTAAATAATAAAAACGTAAGTAAAACAGATAAAGGACGAGATTCCCCGCGGTGCCACCTTATTTTACTTACGTACTCTTTTAGATTTAACACATCTCTGCGTTTTATGTTTATTTGAAGTGTCTTCATTTAAATAATATTATTAGGCATTCACACCAACTAACCTTCTCTTTCATAATACAATATAAATTACTTTTCTTCATACATAAATTAAATATATTATAAACTTTTTACATAAAATAGTCAATAATAATCACTTATTTAACTACATACGGATCTTTTTTTGTTCCTTTTCCAGTTACACTAATATTTTCAATTAATGATATAACTGGTTTAATTTCAAGTTTATTATTAACAACAGCATTTTTAACCATACCATCAGACATATTAACATATAAATTTTCTACTAAGTGATATTTTATTTTATAATTAGCTGGTGACATAATCCAATAATTATTCCTAGCATCATATAAATAATAATGTTTATTTGTTTTATTTGTCATACCACCTGCTAAGACAACTTCATCTAAGTTAATTAGTCCAATAGGTAAATTATACTCATCACCTTTACATTTAACACTAGGTTTAGCATGTTTTCCTGAATTTCTACTAATTACATTAAAATTCTTAGAAACATCATTTAAATCATTACAATAACTACTCACTGCTACCTGTTCAGATAAATAACCTAATATTCTTGTGTTATACCACTGCTCTAACTCTCTTTTAATATCAGAACTAGAATAAGCAAGCATTTTTTTAGATTGAGCAAAACTATTACTATCTTTATTCATATTGTACACAGATGATTCTCCAAGGTCATCATCCATAATTAATCTAACAGTATCATTACTATTAATACCAACAATTCTCCAAGTATAACCTCCAAACATACAATAATTATTTTTAACATTTCCTCTATAATAATAAATATTATTTTGTTTAATTAAACCTTCATCACTTTTAGCAATTTCTTTACCAGGTTTAGTTTTAATTTTTTTAACATTTTCTTTTAAAATAGAAGCAAACGTTTTAGAAACACCTTTTGTTTCACCTACTTCAAATTTACCAGATAATATTTTATCAATCTTTTTTCCTGAGTAAGTTACAACAATTTTATATTTATCACTACTATTATTTCTTACAAAACCATTATTATAAATACCTATAGAAGAATTAGTCTTTGGAAATAACGTAGAACTTAATACTTCATCATTACCATTTAAAATATAATAATTCAAATCACTTGTATTAACCTTATTTATTAAATCCTTAAAATGAATATTATAATAAATATCATTATTAGAAGTGTTTTTAATTTTAATTGTTTTAGAAAATAATACTTTACCCTTAACATGTTTAAAATTAAAATCTTCTCCACCTTCATAAGATATAATTAAATTTTTAGTATTAACCTTTTTATATTCATGTTTTTTATTTAAATTGCTTTTATTACCAATTATTAATACAACAATTAATATTATTATAAATATAATTATAATACCTCCCGATAATAAAAGTTTTTTATTTTTTAAGAAATCTTTCATAAACATTTCCCTCCTTTTTAATCTTCCGTATATACTATATATGGATTAGTACTTGTTCCTGGGTTCGTAGACGATGTAGTTGACGCTAGTGCATCAGCAGATATATTTATAACAGGGCGTACACCAAGAGTAGTATTTATATTATTTGAATCTGTTATCATTGAGTTAGTAGAACTATCATTTACATAAGCTCCATATATTGCTCCATTAGAACTTGAATCCCATCTTGCAATAGTACTTGTCCACCAACCAGCAAGGGATGTTAAAGATAAATTATATAAATAATAAGTAGGTGATGCAGCAGCAATTGTAGTCCCAGAAGGTGCCAATACATTTCCAGAGAATTCTACCTCATCAGACGTTATAAGACCAACTTTTAAATTATATAAATCATCTGAATCCGGACAAGTCATTTGAGGTGTTGCAGTAGATATAGAACCACTTGGATACAATCTAGCATAAATATTAAATAATTGCATTTGTCCATTATTAGTCGACCAAGTACGAGATTTATCACTACAATATATTCCCCTAGCTATTTCTTTTGATTCAGAACTAGCAATATTATCACTATACCATCTTTCTAAAGCTGTTTTTATTGTTGAATCAGTATATGTCGAATAATTAATTGCGGTAGCATATACTGTAGAATTATAATTTGTATTCCAAGCAGATCCAGTTGTATCAACATAATCATCTAATATCATTTTTACACTACCATCACCATTAAGTCTTACAATACGCCAAGTAAGATCAGCAAAACTAACATAGTTATTTGTTACAGCTCCTCTATAGTAATAAGTTGTGTCTCCATAATCATCGACATCTCCGTTTATTAAACCTTCATTTGTGCTAGTACGAACTTGTCCAGGAGTTGTTGTAGCAGTTGTTGGAGGTGTATTAGCAAGTATCAAATCACTAAATGATGTTGGCATTTCAGTCGTCACTCTCATTTCTTTTGCAGAAGAACAACTAGTACCTCCTACTGAATTAGTTTTGCAAGCACTTAATTTATAATAATAATCAGTGCCTGCTACAAGGTTTGAGTCATCATAATATAAAGCTGTTATATTATTTGAAATAGTTGTAAATGTTCCATTTTCATTTTTTCTTTCAAGCTTATAGAAAGTTGCATTAATAGCTGGACTCCATTGTACTCTTAATGAGTTTTTTTGTATATTACTAGTTGTAAATGATGTTACATTACCAACATACGCTTCAGTTGTACCGTTTGCTAAAGTTGAAGTTGTTGAACATACTTCTTCTTCATCATTATCAAGTGCACAAGATAATAATTTAAAGTTGTATGTTGTATTTTCATTTAAATTTACAACATTGAAATTAGTTTTATCTATATAATTGTCTACAAGTTTATAACTTTCACTTCCTGTTTTTTTATAAAGTTTATAATATGATGCTTTATCCCCAGCATCCCATGATAATTTGATAGAACTTGTAGTTGCAGAATCTTGTGTTAAATTAGTTGCAGGATCAACATGAATAACTTCCAAACTATAATCATTACCAAGTAAATATGGATTAGTACTTGTTCCAGGATTTGTAGCCGATTCAGTTGTGTATTGCACATCTGCTGAAATATTAACTACCGGACGAAGAGCTGCAGAGTTATTTAAATAAGAATAATTTAAACTTCCGTCTTCTGCTGCATAATTCATTGCAGCAATGCCACTATCATCACTCCATACATATGGTGACATTGTCCACCAAGAATTTGAATAAAATGCTAAATCTGAATTATATAAATAACAAGATAAATTTTCTGCCATCATTGTTGTTCCAGCAAACGCAACTTCATCCGCAGATAATAATCCAATATTTAAATTATATATATCGCTTGAATTAGGACAAGACATACTTGGAGATATACTTTGTGTAGCATCTGAATCAAGCCTTAATGCTGGTCCGAAATATTGCATATTGTTTTCATCAAAACCCAAAACGCCAGACTTATCACTACAAAACTTTGTACGAGCTATTAAATTTTGATTCAAATTGTTTAATTCTTGATCATACCAAGTTTGTAAGGCGGTTTTAATAGGACTATTAGCATAAGTTACATAATCAAGTCCTTCAGAAGTAATTGATCCTGTTTCAGTATTCCATTCTGTTCCTATTTCGTAATCTATATAGTGTTGCGCTACCATTCTTACAGTTCCATTACCATTTATTCTTACTATTCTCCAAGTAAGTCCCGCAAATGAAACATAGTTATTTGGTACAGCACCACGGAAATAATAAGTTGAAGCTCCGTAATCATCATTTGGTCCAATAATTAAACCTTCATTAGTTGTTGCAACATCTACACCAGGTTCAGTTGTTGGGCTTGCAACAGCAGGGTTATTTGTTAATATTGCACTAGCAAAAGAATTATTAACAGAAGTAGAAGTAGTTAATTCTTTTGTTGTAGAACACTGTTCAACACCATCAGCATCTATACAACCTCTTACTCTATAAGTATAAGAAGTAGATGGATTTAATCCTAAATTAGTATAATATAAACCACTAACTTCATTTTCAATAACACTATATTGTCCACTACCTTGTTTTCTTTCAATTTTATAATATTCTGAATTACTTGAAGGAGTCCATTGTATTTTAATAGAATTTGGAGTTATATTACTCGATGTAAGTGATGCAATATCACCTAAATATAATATTGCTGTACCAGTTACTTCACTAGTAGAAGAACAAACAACTGAACTGTCTGTTTTATTAACAGCACACCCTTTTACTCTATATGTATATGTTGTACCATTTGTTAAACCAATATCAGTATAATTAATAGCAGGTATATTACTTTGAATTGTTGAATATTCACCACTTCCAGTTTTTCTTTCAACAACATAATATTCAGCACTAGATGCTTCACTCCATTCAAGAGAAATTGAATTAGTTGTTGAATCTGTTACTTCTAAAGATGCTATACTTCCAACACTAGCACTAGTAGTAGCAATAGTTGTTACACCATTTGAACATACTTCCTCTTCACCACTAGTTTTACATGCTTTTACCTTATAAGTATAAATTGTATTAGGATCAAGTCCAGTTTCACTTAAAGAAGCAGAAGTTGTATTACTATTTACAGCAGCATAATTGCCATCATTTTCTTTTCTTAATACTTTATAATAACTAGCATTACTAGACGCAGACCATGATAAAGATAAACTATTACTTGTAATATTACTTGTAGTTAGGTTAGTAATAGGATCAACTGTTACAACAGTACTAATTCTATCTCCAACTATATATGGATTAGAACTTGTTCCAGGATTAGTTTCACTAGCTGTTGATACAGAAACATCAGATGCTAAAGATATAACTGGGCGTATGCCATAAGAATAATAAGGAGGTGCTAAACTTAAACTACCATTAATTGTCACCGTATACTCAGCTATTTCATCTGCCCCTCCATCTACATCCAAAGATCTTGGTGACAAAGCCCACCATCCAGCAGGTGTTGTAAAGTTAGAATTATATAAATAATATAATTGATTCATTGATTCACTTCTAGCGCCTGCATATGCAATTTCATCTGCAGTTAAAAGTCCAACATTTAAATCATAGACGTAACTTATATTACTACATATTAAACTAGGGTTATTATCAATCAATCTTAAATATGGAGCAAAAGCATAATAGTCATCACTTATTAATGATACACTTCTATCGTTGCAAAATTTACTTTTTGCAACTTTTCTAGAGAATTCTGTGGTATTTCCTATATTCAAACTATACCAGCTATCTATATTTTCTTTTACTAAACTTGATTCATAGTTCATCTTTGTTTGTGCTTCTAATCCTGTAGATGCATAATAATCATGTTCATATTCTGCCAATATCCATCTTGAACCAGTGGTATCAATGTAATTATCTAATATAAGTCTTACAGTTCCATCTCCGTTAATACGTACAATTCTCCATGTTTTATTTGCAAATGAAACATAGTTATTTGTTACAGCTCCTCTATAATAATAAGTTGTTTCCCCATAATCATCTGTTGGCCCTGTTATTAATCCTTCATTTGTTGTGGCAGCAACTTGACCAGGAGCAGTTGTAGGTGTCGCAACTGGTGGAGTATTAGCTTTTATTACATCGGCAAAAGTAGTTGTTTCATTTGATCTTATTCTTAATTTCCCTACTAACTCTTTACCTATATATTTATTTTGATTAACATCTTCATCATATGTAAGCCATACTCTAAATGTTAAATTTTTTGTTTCATTTAAAGACAATATTCTTTTATTACTAGTTAATTTTGTACTTCCTACAACTATATCAGAAAAATCCCCACTATTAATTACAGTGTCTTCCATTAATAGTTCCCATTTTAAATCTTCTGAACTTAATACTTTATCAATACTTGAAATATCTAAGAAAACATCATATTCAGCTCCAACATTTGATCCAGATGATTCAAGGTTTGATATTGTAAATGTTTTTTCATATGCATCTGTTTCTTTCATATCATCACTTATTGGTGAAAATGTTGAATCTATTGTTTCTCCTTCAGTAAAAGTTGGTACTAAGTTAGCAGTTGTTCCTTGTGTTATTTTAGAAGAACCTGTTACTGCGACAGTATAATAAGCATATGAAAAAAATAAAAGAGCAAGTATTGAACAAACTGATATTACTGTTCCTTTTAGAGTATAGTAACTTACTTTATCTTTTTTAAAATTTGTTATTTTATCTTTTACATATTTTAAATTCTTTTTCATATGTTCACCTATATTACTATTTTACAATATTATTGGTTATATTTCAAACTATTTTTCTTTTATTTTTCAAATAAAAAAAATAGTTTTTTTAACTATTTTTTCTCCATGAATTATATATATCACAACTACTACTATTAGGTGCTGGGTTTGGCATTGTCATTTTTACAATAAGTGGTATTTTAAATGCAGTTCCAAATACAACACAAGTACCTGGTTGTAAACTTTTTTGTTTTTCAACAATTTCAGCATTAATATTAGGTAACATTTGTTTAACATATTCTAAATCTTTTGGATGATTTAGTTTAAATATAAAGAAATTTGCAAACTGAGAAATAACTGTTTTTGATATTTCTACAGGCCTTTGAGAAATTAAATTAAGTAATATACCATATTTTCTTCCTTCTTTTGCAATTCTTTCAAATATATTATAACCAAATAACTCTACATCATTATCACTTTGAATATATCTATGAGCTTCTTCTAAAAATATATGATATGGGTTATTTGCTCTATTTATTTGTGATTTTGAATAATCAAATAATAATTTAGAAATAAATTTTGTAACAAATTTTCCAAACCAATCATCAACATCTTCTAAATTAATATTAACTATTTGAGTTTTTAAAGAATCACTACCAAATAAGCTATTAATATATTCTTCTTTAGTTACATATTTTCCATAATCAAAATATTCTTTATATCTTCCAATTACTAATGAATGTAATTTAACTTTTAATATAATTGCATCAGCATATGTTTGTTCATTATGAAGTAATCCTTCACTTATTAATGCAAAGTTTAAAGCACGTTCTAAGTCTTCTATATTAAACATTTTTCTTTCACTCGCTTCAAAGTTTGCTAAATCATCACTTATAAATTTATTAACATATTCAGTTAATAAAACACTTTCAGAAAAGTTACCTTTACTATCTATTAAAAAACATTCTCTAAACTTTCTAGTATATCCTACTCCTTGTACTTCAGAATTTAAATTAAATTCTTCAGTTGAACAACTTGCTATTAGAGTGAAAACTTCATTTCTTTTATAACTTGCTGTTTGATTAGAATAAAGTATATTCATAATAGCGCTTGCTATTAAATGATTTTTATATTTATTAGATGTTTCTTCATCTAATGCAAATATATAAGCAAGTTTTAATACTCTTTCTATAATCATTAATTGGTCATGTCTATCAGCTTGTAATAAAAGAGCAATATCTTCTATTTCCAAAAGCCAAAGAGGTATTTGAAACTCTAACCCATTAGAATCATTTTTATCAGTTGTATAGTATTTAAAATTATATCTAGGATTAACTTCACTAATTCTATTAAAAGCATTATGATATTCACCATAAGCATCAATTATTAAAATATTACTTTCAAAAGGTAAAATATTTTTGTCATAAAAAATGTTTTGAAGCATTCTAGCTACTCCACAACTTTTACCACTACCACTATTACCAAAAAAAGCTAAATGAGAACTAAATAAATCATTTATATCACCCATAATAGGATAATTATTATATAAAGGAGATGCTCCTAGTAAAAAACTAGAATCTTTTCTTTCGCCAATAATTAACGCTAACTCATCAGTTGTTATAAACCTAATTTTAGCATTCATAGAAGGTTTTCTAATAAGCCCTGCGATAAATTTATTATCAACAAACTCACCCATGAATTTTACTTCTAATTCCTCCTTAGAAAGATCCTCAACTTCCCCTACTATTTTTCTTTCACCATCTTCAAACACAACATGCATATTCATTAAATTATCTAAAATTGGAGTATTTTTATCCAATTCAATATGCGCTATATTATTATTTATATATACTATTTTACCAACCATATTCTTATTCTCCTTATTCTATTTATTATTTTATAATAAAAAAGAATAAAAATCAATTTATAATTAATACATTCCATTATATTCAATACACTTTTTTTCTAATAGTTTAAAATCGCAGCATCTTTTCATTACATTAATATTTAAATTTTTATTTATATAATCATTATATAATTTATTTGATTTTAGAAATAATACTTGTTTATTTCTATTTAACCAAAATAATTGGTTTTTTAATAATTTTTGATATTTATTATTTTCATTTTTATTATATTTTTTATTTAAATCAAGATATTCAATATTTTTAATCATTACAGGAATCATATTATTAAATTAATTGCTCCAAGTTTTCCGTTATTTATTTTTAAAAAATCTATCTTATTTGTCATTTTAATATGTTTTGGTTTTGGACTAGATAATGGAGCAAAATATTTCATTTTATTTAATTCAAAGAGAACCCCAATAAATAGTCTAATTTACTTATTTCCCATATTATAAGATACTTTATCATCATACTTCCTTAAATAATCACAATAATTAGTATCTAATCTAACAATTTTTAATTTTTTTTCCATATTTATATCACCTCATAAAAAAAATACAACTTATAAAACATTTGTTTGTAATAACAAAATAAAAAAATTAGAGTAAGCTCTCTAATTTCATTTTCAATTTCCTCTTAACAGTGGGAATCACTCGCTTTTTTTATACACAAATCAATACTTGTGTTATATAATAATACTACAAATTTTTATTTAAGGTAATATTATTACACTATTATTATATTAATAAATTAAACTTTTATTTAACATAAAAGCTTAATTCAGGATAAAGTATATAAGAATTTTTATTAAATTCTTTTTTTGTTTTAGGATTAATTTGTTTTTCTAAATATTTATTATTATATAGTTCTTTTAGTGTTATTTTTTTGTTTTTACATTTTTTTTCTTTTACACATTCTATAGATGCTTGTGTTATTGTTTTAATTGTTTTATTGTATATTTCTTCTTGTTTATCACTGTTTATTTGTACTATAGTACAAATAACAATTATAATAATTATTCCAATAAAACTCATTAATGATACTACTAATGTTTTATTCATTTTTTTCTCCATAATATTTCTTTATAAATTCTTCTCTAAATTTTAAAATTTCATCTTTTTCTATTGCTTCTCTTATATCTTCTGTTAGTTTTATTAAAAACCTTATGTTGTGTATACTAAGTAATCTTTGTCCAAATGTTTCATTTGAAGTTATTAAATGTCTAATATATGATTTTGTATAATTTTTACAAGTATAACAATCACATTCATCAAGAGAAGTGAAATCTTCTTTATATTTATTATTTCTTAAATTTATTTTTCCTTCTTTAGTTAATGCATTACCATGTCTTGCTAATCTTGTTGGTAATACACAATCAAATATATCTATACCCCTAATAACTCCATCTATAATATCAATAGGTTCTCCTACTCCCATTAAATAACGTATTTTATCTTTAGGTAAATATTTTACACCATATTCTATCATTTTAAGCTTAGTTTCACTATCTTCTCCTACACTAACTCCACCTATACTATAACCATCAAAATTTAAACTTGTTGTAAGTTCCGCACTTTGTTTTCTTAAATCTTCAAATTCTCCACCTTGAACAATACCAAATAAAGCTTGATCATTTTCTCTTTTATGCGCTTCTTTCCCTCTTTTTGCCCATCTATATGTTCTTTCTATACTTTTTTTCATATATTCATAAGTTACTGGATAAGGAGGACATTCATCAAAACTCATTATAATATCACTACCTAAATCATTTTGTATGTGTATACTATCTTCTGGGGTTAAAAATAAACTATCTCCATTTAAGTGACTTTTAAACTTAACTCCATCTTCAGTTATATCTTTAGTTTTAGCAAGAGAAAAAACTTGATAACCACCACTATCAGTTAAAATAGGTCCTGTTTTATAATTCATAAATTCATGTAGTCCACCAGCTTTTTTGATTATTTCATTACCAGGTCTTAACCATAAATGATATGTATTACCTAATATAGTACAAGCATTAACATTAATTAATTCTTCTGGTGAAAGTGTTTTAACAGTTGCTTGTGTACCTACAGGCATAAACATTGGAGTTTTATGTATCCCATATTTTGTTTTATATTCTCCTATTCTAGCAGATGTGTTTTTTTCTTCTTTTATTATTTTAAATTTTAAATCCATTTTTACTCCTATTCTATAAACATCGCATCACCAAAAGAAAAAAATCTATAGTTTTTTTCTTTTGCTTCTTCATATGCTTTAAAAATTAATTCTTTACTAGAAAATGCACTAACAAGTAATAATAAACTACTTTTAGGTAAATGAAAATTAGTTATTAATGCACTAGCAGCTTTAAATTCATAACCAGGATATATAAATATATCTGTATTTTCTTTTACTTCTTTAAAAGTATTATATTTAGAATAAATACTTTCTAATGTTCTCATACTTGTTGTACCAACACATATTATTCTTCTACTTTCTTTCTTTGCTTTATTTAGAGAACTTGCTGATTCTTTTGTCATTTCATAATATTCACTATGCATTTTATGATCAAGAACATTATCTTCCTTTATCGGTCTAAAAGTACCTAGACCAACATGTAAAGTTATATATACTACTTCTACTCCTTTTGTTTTTGCTTCATCAAGTAATTCTTTTGTAAAATGAAGTCCTGCTGTTGGAGCAGCTGCACTACCTATATTAGAAGCATATACAGTTTGATATCTATTTTGTTCACTTAACTTTTCATGAATATAAGGAGGAAGAGGCATAGTACCTAGTTCATCAAGAATATTCATAAGAATTCCATTATAATTTAATTTAAAGTGAGTTATACCATCACTAAAGATAGAAACACATTCCATAGATAACTTATCACTAAAATTAACAACCGTTCCAACCTTTACTCTTTTTTGATGCTTAACAAGACATTCCCATATGTTAGCTCCTAAATCCTTAAGTAAAAGAACTTCGATAATAGCTTTAGTATCCTTCTTTTCACCAATTAATCTAGCAGGTATAACTTTAGTATCATTTAAAACCAAAACATCACCACTATTTAAATAATTAACAATATTATAAAAATTATCATGAGAAAAACACCCAGTTTTTCTATTTAAAACAAGTAACTTAGAATCACTTCTATTTTTAAGAGGAGACTGAGCAATAAAACTTTCATCCAATTCATAATTATAATCTTCAATATTCATAAAATCTCTCCAGTAATTAACATTATATAACAAAAAAAATAATTAATAAACCTATTAATTATCATTTATTCTAACATAACAATTAAAAATTCTATGATTATTTAATTTAATGTTATTATATCAATTATTCCAGTAAAATTTTTATTTGAGTCTAATGACTGATCTATTTTTGGTTGTTTTAAATATTTAAAAATTATAGTATATTCCTGAGTTACATTAGAGCCTATTGTTATATCATTTATTATATTTATATTTCTTCCTGTTTTTGGTATAACTTCATTACTAATATTACCTCCGTCATTAGTACTTGTTATATCAATTACTAAATCTTGATTTCTAGTAAAACTATTAATCATTTCTTTCCAAATCATTGAATAAGTAGAACTTATCTTCCCAGAGTTTGTTACACTAAAAGTTCTTTTATTTGTCCACCCTGGTTCTATCTTACCATAATCTATATCTAATGGCTTATTTATTTTAATATTGCTACTTCCTTGAGTTTCATTATTAATAGATTCATTTAAAGCTGTCTTATACCAAGCATAACTAATACCTATAAAAAACATAACAATTAATATTACTATTATAAATAATATAATTAATATTTTTTTATTTTTAAGTTGTTCTTTTAAATTTATTTTCATAAAAAAGACCACCTATTCTATGGTCTTATTTTAGCATTATTTATTTACTCTTGTCAATTTTTAAATAAATAATCAATCCATTTGAATAAATTCAATGTTTTTTATATAAAGAGTTGTATTTGGTTCTATATTAGAAAAAAAATATATAAATGGTTTGATGTATTTAGTCCCTGGTCTGAATTTTATAACAGATTGTGTCCCATTTTCCCATGTTCCTGTTAATGTATTACTTAGTCTTGTCCATGAAGTTGGTAATGTTCCACCAGCTCTAATTCCATAATTATAATTACTACCACTGCTTGATTGACTTACACTCGTTCCTGAAGGGATTGTTCCATGAGTCCAAGCGCTAGATAAAGTAATTGTATTATTTGTTTTATTTACATTATCATATGTATACAAATTATACCAACTATTTCTTGTATATGTTCCTACTGGATAAGTATATCCAGTACTATCAGAATAATTCCAAAAAGCTAGAGAAAGTTGATGTGATGGAGTTGATGAAGTTGCAACCCAATTTTCAAGAGAAGCAAAATGAACTACAGTATCTCCATTATTTAATTGCTCCGATAGTGTTGTTGTTGTTGTAGGGAAATAATAAACATTCCATGTAGAAATTATATTATAATCTCTATCATATTCAACTATTCCTATTAAGTAATTTGTTGTTGAATTTGAAGATTTTAAATCCATTGAATGTTTATATGTTTTATTTGTATTGACCTCAATATAATCACTTGTATTTGTTGTTGAAACTTCACTTACAGTTTTGTATAGTGATTGTGTTGATGCATCATATGTCCATCCTGAGAAGTTTGTATTATCTCCTAGTTCTAAATTACCATTTGTTACTAAATTTTTTCTTGCGACTGCATTTGTTATATCAATTACTCCATTAAAAGAACTTCCAATATCAGCATCTTGATTTGTATTTGCTAAGTTTGCATAACTAAAGGTTACTGTATATATTTGTATAATGTTTGGAGCAATATATATATCACTTAATATTTCTAAGTTTGTACCAGTATTAGGAAGTTGTGTTGATGACAATGTTCCCCCTCCATTTAGTGAAGTTATTGTGTATGTTAAATCTTGTGGTCTAGAAAACCCATTTGTTAAGTCTTCCCATATAAGATTATATTTTACTCCTACATTTCCTGTATTTGTAATAGTAAATGTTTTTGTTATGTCATCACCTGGATAAAAATCACTTACAGTAATATTTGATGAATCAGATATTACTAATGAAGAAATACCAGTTCCTACTTCTGTTCCTTTTGCATTGTCATTACCACCTATTACTGTATTAAAAAAACCTAATGCAAAACCTGCTAATCCAAGTATAACTAAAAGCAATAATATTGATAATATTATTGTTTGAGTTTTTGTTAATTTGTCTTTTAGTTTTGTTTTAAAGCTTTTTTTCATACTAAAAAAGACCACCTATTCTATGGTCTTATTTTAGCATTATTTATTTACTCTTGTCAATTTTTAAATAAATGATTATATATTTCTTTATAATTAGATACTGGTATAAAGTTTATTTTATCTTTTATTTCTTTTTCTAATTCTTCTAAATCTTTTATATTTGATGATGGAATAAATACTGTATCTATATTATTTCTACAAGCCGCTACTCCTTTTTCTTTTAATCCACCAATAGGTAATATATCTCCTAGTAATGTTATTTCTCCTGTCATTGAAATATTATTATTTACTTCTTTTTTTAACATATGACTTATTATAGCAGTTGTAAGTGTTACTCCAGCGCTTGGTCCATCTTTTGGTATTCCACCTTGTCTTACATTTATATGAAATGTTTTGTTTTCAAAAGATTTTAAATCTATTTTAAACTCTTTACTATGACTCTTAATGTATGAAAGTGATATATCAACACTCTCTTTCATAACATCTCCTAGAGTCCCTGTTATTATACTCTTAGTTTCTCCTTCAAAACTTTCAACTTCAATTGCTATTGTAGCACCACCTACACTTGTATAAGCAAGTCCATTTACTAATCCTATTTTTCCTTCTTTTTGTATTTCTTCGTTGTGTTTTTCTACTCCTAGGTGTTTATTTATTAAAGCTTTGTTTATTTTAATTTTACTTTTTTCTTTTTTATTCTTTTTATTTTCTATTATTATTTTTCTTATAAGTTTAGAAAATATTCTTTCTAATTCTCTAACTCCACTTTCTTTTGTATATTTGTTTATTATATATAATATATCATTATCACTAATATTAATATCTATATTTCTTTTCCCATAACCTTTAATAATTTTAGGTATTAAATATTTAGTTGCTATAAAAGTTTTTTCTAAATCAGTATATCCAGATAATTCAATTACTTCTAAACGATCATATAAAGCAGAAGGTATATTATTTTTATCATTAGCGGTTAATATAAAGAAAACTTTGGATAAATCAACTTCTTCTTCTATATAATTATCAACAAACTTATTATTACTTGATTTATCTAAAACATCTAATAATGTAGAAGCCGGATCTCCTCTATAATCTTTAGATAATTTATCTACTTCATCTAATAATATAATAGGATTAGATTGTTTACATTTTATTAAAGCATTTATTATTTTTCCAGGATTACTTCCAATATATGTTTTTCTATGCCCAATAAGTTCTGAGGTATCATTCATACCCCCAAGAGAAATCTTAGTAAATTTTCTTCCTATTGAATTTGCAACTGATGATGCAAATGTTGTTTTACCAACCCCAGGAGGACCAACTAAACATATTATAGGAGCATTTTCTAATTTATTTATTTTTTCAACTTCTATATATTCAATTATTCTAGTTTTTATTTCATTTAAACCATAATGATTTTTATCTAATCTTTCTTCTATTTTTTTAATATCAGTTTCATCTTTAGTTGTTTTAGAAAAAGGAAGAGAAAAAATTGTATCTATATAATTTCTAATAACACTCGCCTCAGGTGAAGCTTCACTTGTTAATTCATATCTTCTTATTTCTTTTTCTAATTTTTCTTTTATTTTAATATTTCCTTTAAAATATTTTAATTTTTTTCTAAAAGAATCTATCTCAATATCTTTATTATTTTCTTCTCCTAGTTCTTCTTTTATTAATTTAATTTTTTCTTTTAATATAAATTCTCTTTGAGCATTATCAAGTCCATTTTTTAATTTATCTTCTATTTTTTCTTCTAAAGAAAGAATAGCTATTTCTATATTAATTTCTTTAATTAAATATTTTGCTCTACTAATAGGAGAAGCATCTAACATTAAATTAATCTTTTTTTCTAAATTTAAAGGTAAAAAAGATGCTATAATATCAGTTATTTTATCTAAATCAGTTATACCCTTAATTTGACTTAAAATACTATTAGAAACAAAAGCATTATTTTTAATATATTTATCTAGCTCTTCTATTAATTTTCTTAATAAAGCAGTTTCTTCTATTTCATCTGTTTCTTCTAATTTAATAGGAGAAACAATGCTTTCTAAAACATCATCTTCATTAGAATAATTAACATAACTATATACTTTAACTCTTTTTATACCACTTATAACAACTCTAGAATTACCACTAGGAAGTTCAATCTTACTTTTAACTCTACCTATTACTCCAATTTTAGGTAAATCACTAGTATCAGGATTTTCTTCTAACATATCAATTGGACAAACTATTAATACTTCATCATCATGATATAATTTAGAAATATCTATAACTTTCTTACTTATATCATTACTAACTTCAATTCTAACTTCTTGATGAGGAAGTAATGCTAAACTCTTTAATAGTATAACAGGTAGATTAGTTTTTACCATAAGACTTCCTCCTTTATAACTCTATATTATAAAAAAAATAACCTATAAAGTAAAGGTTAAATTTTATAAATTATAAAGAAAGAAAAAATAACTCAAGACCTATATGTTTATCAACAAAGCCACTCTTAATATCATAGTCTAAATTATATAAACTCTTTAAAATACCTTCTACTTCTTCTTTAGAAAAGTAATTAATTTTAGATAACGCAAGTTTTATTCTATAAGGATGAACACCCAAATTAGTTGATATTTCTTTTTCATTAAAACCTATATTAACTAAATCTCTTACTTGTTTATATAATCTAAACTCAGTTCCTATAAGCCCAATTAAAGCGGTCTCATCATTACCATATAAACATAAATCATTATATATATCTAATATTTTTTTAGTATCTTTTTTCCCAATCGCATCAGTTAGTAAAAATATATCATTTTCAATATTTTTACTAACAACACAAGAAATATCTTCATAATTAATAACTTTATTATCTAGTTTATATAACTTTAACTTTTCAACTTCACTTACAATTAAAGAATAATCCCCACTACATCTAGTAATTAATTCATTAATATTATTATTACTTATATTATATCCATCATCTTTAAAAGAAGAGGATATTAAACTTTCAAGTTTATAATTACTAAGTAAATTAAACTCTTTTAATACACATTTTTCCTTTAATAATTTATTAATTTTTAATTTAGAATTAATACTCTCTTCATATAAAACAAAAACCAAAAAAGTAAATTCATTAATATTCTTAATATATTCTTCAAGTAAAGAACAATCAAAACTACTTTTTAAAAAAATACTATTATAAACAATAATTAACTTCTTATCATCAAATAAAGAATTATAACAAGCATCCTCCAATATTTCATTAAAAGAAGTATCCTCAAAATTATAATTAATTACACTAACAATATTTTCACGACTCTTAATATTATTAATAAACTCTTTTATTAACACATTTTCAGTTCCATATAAAGCATATATCATAAACTAACTCCTAAGTGTATTTTAACATAAAAAAACAAAGTAATAAATCACTTTGTTTAAAAACTAACATACCCATGGATTTGAACTTGTTCCAACGTCAGTTTGAGATGTCGAAGTACAAACAGTATCTGCCTTAAGTGATATTACTGGGCGGAGACTATAATTTTTTATTGAGTAACTATTCCTCCGCTAATTTCTCAATCAATAATACATACTGTTTTATCTTCTTCAGGTGATTTAATATCAATGTCTGCCCTAATTTCTTTATTCATATCTGCACTTTGATCTGCATCTTGTAGTCTTGCATAATTAAGTGTAAATGTATATGTCTGTGTTGTATTTGCACCTATTGTTATGTCTGTTTCTATATCAGTTGAAGATAGGGTTGGGAATGTCGTAGAGGCAGCTGTTGCTCCTCCATTTGTACTTGTAAGTGTATATGTATAATCTTGTGGTCTTGTCATTGTATTTATTATGCATCTAAAGTACATATCATAAGTAATTGGTCTTGTAGTTGAATTTATAACTGTAAATGTTGTTGTAAGCGAGTCTCCTGGGATCATTTTATTATTTGTTATTGTACTTCCATCAGTAAATGTTAATGTTGGTCTTGTTGTAGTAGCAGTTACTCTTTTACCAGTTCCTGTTATGGTTGCATAAAAGAAAGCAAAAGCAAACAATAATAAAAGTAATATAAATATACTAATCATTATAATTATTAGTATTTGTTTTCTTTTGTTTTGTTTGTTTTCATTTAGTTTTAATTTATTTTTTATGTTTTTTATAAATGTTTTCATATAAAAACCTCATCTATCTTATAAATTAATTATAAATTATATAGTTTATTTTGTAAAGAATTAGTTAATTTTTCATATATTTTATTATGTTAAAAAGTAAATTTGTTAAAGCTACCTTGATATTATTAATAGGTGGTTTTATTTCAAAATTTTTAGGTTTTATATTAAAAATAATAATGACAAGAATGATCGGTCTTGAAGGAATTGGTTTATATAGTTTAATAATGCCTACTTTTGGTTTACTTAGTACTATAGCTATTTTTAGTTTTCCTATTGCGATTGGTAAATTAGTAGCGGAAGAAAAAGCAAGAACAAAAAGTATTTTTTCATCTATTATTCCTATTTCAATTATTTTTAATATTATTGTTATTATTTTAGTTATTTCTTTTTCTTCCTATATAAGTGAAGATTTATTAAAAGAACCCAGACTATATTATCCTATCATAGCAATAAGTTTAACTATGCCTTTTATTGGAATATCAAGTATTATTAAAGGTTATTTTTGGGGTAAACAAAATATGTTTCCATATATTATAAGTAATATTTCAGAGCAAATAGTACGTCTTGGTTTACTTATTTTTTTAATACCTATTACTTTAAAAATAAGTTTAGTTAGTTGTATTAGTTTTGTTATATTAGTAAATATATTAAGTGAAAGTGTAAGTATTATTATTATGATATTATTTATGCCAAAGAAAAGTAAAATAACTAAGAGTGATTTATTAATTAAAAAAAGATATATTAAAGATATTATGAATATATCTATTCCTAGTACATCTAGTAAAGTTATAGGTTGTATTTTTTATTTTTTTGAACCTATTGTTCTTACTAACACTTTATTATTTGTTGGCTATACTCACTCTTTTATAATAAATGAGTATGGTATATTAAACGGATATAGTTTGAGTTTACTTTTATTACCTCAATTTTTTTCTAGTAGTATTTCTACTTCTTTAATACCTGAGGTTAGTAAGTATTATTCTTTAGGTGAAAAAAATAAGTGTAAAAAAAGAATAAAACAAATTATTATTCTTTCTTTTTCTATTGGTTTAGTAACAACTTCTATTTTGTTTATTTTTCCAGAAGTATTTTTAAAATTATTTTTTAATAATGTTTTAGGAGTTAATTATATAAAAGTACTTGCTTTATTTATGCTTTTATATTTTATAGATGTTCCTATTATTAGTTCTTTACAAGCAATTAATAAAGCTAAAGATAATATGTATATAACTATTATAGGTTCTAGTATTAAGTTATTATTAATATTTGTTTTAAGCTTATTTAGAATAGGTTTATATGGTTTAATAATTGCTATAATAGTTAATTTAATACTTGTTACTTTTCTTAATTATAGAGTGTTAAAAAAGTGTTTAAATTAATTTATCTTTATTTATAATATATACTTTATTATTTTTATAAAAAGCATAGAATATATTTTTAAGTGTAGTGTTTTCTTTTTTAATAATTTCATCTAACCAAAACTTACTTTTATTCATGTATTTAAGAGTATCTAATTGTATTTCACCATCAAGTATTAATGGAAATGGATTATTACTATCTAACTTTAAAAAATTATATTTAAATATTGATAATTTTCCATTATTTTCTAATATAGCATATTCTACTTCTTCAATATTTTTTATACTTTTAAACCTAAGTTCTAATAATAAATCATCTAATGTATATCTTTGTTTAATCATCTCTTTATAATTAATTTTACCTTTATTTATTATTAAACTAGGTTTACCTTCTAATACATTTCTAAACTTTGTTGATTTAAGTGATATAAAAGCAGCGGTTATTTCTAATATAACTAATATAGAAATAGGTATTACTGTTAAAAGCATATTATCTCCATGGTTTTCAATACTTATCGCTACTAACTCTGCGATTAGTATTGAAACAACTAAATCTATTATTGATAGTTGACCAATTTCTCTTTTTCCCATAAATCTATATATTATTAAAATAAAAAAATAAAAAAATAATGTTCTATATATAACACTTAATATATCCATATTAAACCTCCTATATTTATTATGTATAAATACATATTTTTTTAAACAATTTAATATTATTTTATTAAAGGGGGATAATATGAATAAAAAAATGATTATATTAAAAAATATAGCATTATTTTTTTTAATATTATTGATATTTTTAATCATTAGTACTACTTTAAGTTATTTTAATATAGTTAGTTATAATATAATTAATATTATTAGTTTTATTTTTATTATTATTTTATTTATGTACTGCGGCTATTATATGGCTTTAAGAAATAACTCTAAAGGTTATTTAAATGGTTTATTAATTGGTGGTATTAATATATGTCTTTTATTTATAATTTCACTTATATTAAAGTGTAATATAGAAATTAATATTATTTTATATTTTTTAATATTACTTTTATCAAGTACTATGGGTGGTATGTTTGGAATTAATATAAATAATAAAAAAGATATTAAATAATATCTTTTTTTAAATGTTCATATGCTTTTTCAGTTGCGACTCTTCCACGATTAGTTCTTTTAATAAAACCAGATTGTAATAAATAAGGTTCAATAACATCAGAAGTAGTTGTTATTTCTTCTCCTATAAGAGCACTTATACTTTCTATTCCTACAGGACCTCCAGAAAAATTATTAATAAGAGCTTTTAAATATTCTATATCTATATCATCAAGTCCACTATCATCTACTTTTAGTTTTGTTAAAGCTTTTTGTGTAATAGATTTTTCTATTATTCCATTTCCTTCTACTAATGCATAGTCGGCTATTCTTTTAATAAGTCTATTTGTAATTCTAGGAGTTTTTCTACTACGAGACGCTATTATAGAAGCAGAAGTATTATCTATATTTATATTAAGTACTCTAGCAGTTCTTTTAGCAATATCTGAGAGTTCTTTTTCAGTATAGAACTGTAACTTCAAAACTATTCCAAATCTTTCTCTAAGAGGAGAAGATAAATCTCCAGCCCTTGTTGTTGCTCCTACTAAAGTAAATTTAGGAAGCTCTATTTTAACACTTCTATTACTTCCTTCACCGCCTATTATAATATCTAATTTAAAATCTTCCATAGCACTATATAATATTTCTTCAATATATTTTGGTATTCTATGTATTTCATCAATAAATAATACATCATTTGGTTCAAGAGTGGATAAAATTGCCGCTAAGTCACCACTTTTTTCAATAGCAGGTCCACTTGCTGTTTTAATATTAGTTCCCATTTCGTTCGCAATAATATGAGCAAGAGTTGTTTTACCTAAACCAGGAGGACCATATAATAATACATGATCAAGAGTACTTTCTCTCATTAATGCAGCCTTAATAAAAACACTTATATTATCCTTTACTTCATTTTGACCAATATATTCATCTAAACTATCAGGCCTAATAGATTTTTCATATGTATCAGCCTCTAAACTATGATTAGATATTATTCTTTCATCTTCCATATAATTCCTCCTTTACTTTATTTAAATCAATTTTTTTAACCTGTTCTAAATAACATTTATTGCATAATGGAACATATAACACATCATCATCCTCTTTATCAATTACAACCTCTTTACCAGATGTTTTAAACACTCCATTCACTTTTCTTCCTACATGCCTAGCAGTAGAACCACATTTACATAATGTTTTTAATTCTTTTATACTATCCGCTATTTCAAACAAAGCTTTACTTCCTTCAAAAAACTCCATTTTAAAATTTGTTCTTAATGCATAACATATAATATCAATATTAGTAGACTTAGATATTAAATTTAATTCACTTATTTGCTCTTTAGTAAGAAATTGAGCTTCATCAATAAAAATACTTTTAACGCCATCAATATTCCCTTTTAATATATCAATTATTTTATCAAACTCATTTATTTTAAAATCAACTTTTCTTTTTAAACCAATTCTTGTTTCAATACTTTCTTTTCCTTTAGTGTCTACTCCAGGTTTTAAAACTAACACTTTAAAACCATTTTCTTCATAATTATAAACAGTTCTAATAAGATCAATACTTTTACCAGAATTCATTGTAGCAAAATATAAATTTAATTTACCCATATAATAACCTCTACTTTAATAATAATTTTAACGCATCTTTTAACTGAACTTCAATTGTTTTATTATAATCTATTTCTTTTAATACTTTTTTAATATCATTTTGTTTATAACCAAGCCCACTAAGAGCACTTACAAGTTCATCATTATTATTAATAGTAGCTTCCGTTGTAGAAAGTTTACCTTTTAAATCTAATATAATCTGTCTAGCAAGTTTTTCTCCAATCTTAGGAAATTTAGTTAAATATAAAATATTTTCTTTTTCAATAGCGTCCTTAATACCGTCAAGAGACCCAGTTGATAATATAGGAAGAGCCATTTTAGGCCCAAGACCTTTTACATTAATAAGCTTTAAAAACATATCCCTTACTTCAATAGACTTAAACCCATATAAAGAATATTCATCTTCTCTTATATGAGAATATAAATATATTTTATTTATTTCTTCCTCCTTATACTCATACGAATTAGGAGTAAAAACTTTATAACCAATATTATTACATTCAATTGTAATATAATTAGGAGATATTAAACTTATTTTTCCAATTATATAATCATACATATTCTTCACCTATTATGATTATAACAAAAGAACATTTGTTTGTAAATAAAAACAAGTATTAAACTTGTTTTATAATCCTAAAAAGTTTAGTAGTGTTTGAAAAGGGGTATTTAAATATATTATTAATAATGATGCCGCTAGTAAAAATGGACCATATGGTACTATTCCCTCTTTTTTTGTTTTAAGTGTGGATAAAGCAAATGGAACTGCTATTAAAGAACCAATAAATATAACAAACATACTAGGTATTATACCTAATGCAAATCCTATTAATGCCATTAATTTTATATCTCCGCCGCCTAATGATTCTTTTTTAAATATTTTATCACCAAGTAGTTTTATAATATACATTATTACAAACATAACTGCGGCGTTTATTAATGAATTAATTGTAGTCATTAATCCCATAAATAATAATGAATTAATTACCAGTATAACAAGGCCAGTTATTAAAACTCTATCACTTATATAATAATATATAAAGTCACTCACAACTGTTATTAAAAATACACTTGATAATACAGCTACTATAATAAATTTAGGTGAAAAACCAAATGTTAAATATGCAAGTAGTATTAAAATTACACTAAATATTTCAATTGCGGGATAAACTATACTTATTTCTTTTTTACAGTATGAACATTTTCCTCCTAAAAACAAATATGAAAATATTGGTATATTCATATACCATTTCAAAATCTTTTTACACTTAGGACAATAACTACCTGGTTTAATAATTGATACTTTGTTTGGTATTCTATAACCTATACAAGCATAAAAACTTCCTAATAATAAACTTACTATTATAACTATTGCAATATACATATAAACCACTTCCTTTTTATATTAATTCTGTATACAATCCAAACATTGGAACAATAACTGCTATTATTATACCACCTACTACTATTGCAAGGAAAGTAATCATTATTGGTTCAATAAAACTTTTTAAAGTATTAACCATACTTTTTTGTTGAACTTGATAAAACTTAGCAACTTTATCAAGCATCTCAGCAAGTTCTCCAGTTCTTTCCCCAGTTACAATCATATAGTATGCAACCTCTGGTATTGCCCAATTACCTTTAAACGTATCACTTATTTTGTTACCCTTTACTAAATTAGTAATTGTTTCTCTCATTATCATTTTATATATTTCATTATTAGTTATTTTAATTAATATATCCATACTTTCTGTTAATAAAACATTACTTTTTTGTAAAGCACTAAATGTTTTAGAAAATAGTGTTATTTCATTATATATCATTATTTTACCAATAACAGGCATTTTCATTAATATAAACTGAACAACAGTTTTAAATGCTTTAATATTAGTATATAAAAGTCTAAACGCTAATACAACTACTACAATCCCAAGTAATAAATATAAATAATTTGATTGTAAAAAGTTAGAAAGAGCTAAAATAGCCGCTGTTAAAGGATTAAGTGTTACTCCAGCACTAGCATATATTTCAACAAATTTTGGAACAACATACGTTAAAATGAATGTAACAATTACTAGTGAAAATATAAGTACAATTGATGGATATGTCATAGCGTTAATTACTTCTTTTCTTGTTGATTCAATTTCTTCATAGTATTCAGCCATATCATCAAGCGTTCCCTCAATATCTCCTATTAATTCACTTGCTTTAATCATGTTGATTAAAAGCCCTGGAAAAACATTTCCTTGTTTTTCTAATGCATCAGCAAAACTTTCTCCCATAGTAAGTTCATATATTAATGAATCATATGTCTTTTTATATTTCTTTCTTTTATCTTGTTGAGATAATAATTTAACACCATCTGTAAGAGGAATACCACTTTTAATATAAGTTGATAATTGTGTTAACCAAAATATTAAGTCCTTTGGTTTCATTCTTACTTTAAATAATGCATTTTCTCCATGTATAAAATTAATCATTTGACTAGTTTCAATTTTATATACTTCATAACCTTCATCTAATAAGTATGAATAACAATCTAATTTAGAAAAAGCTCCAAAATAACCAGTAAATATTCTTCCTTCTCTATTTTTAGCTATATATTTAAACATTTGTTTTTGAACAGTTTTTTTCTCAACACCGATATTTTCTATACCTAAAACTTTTAAATCTTTATACTTTTGACTTCTATAATATCTTGCTACTGAAGAATTAAGAAATTTTTCTTTAAAATAATTGCTAAGAGAATTAAAATTATTCTTTTTGTTTGCTTTTTTATCATCTTTTATCTTTCTTTTTAATTCATTTTCTTTTTGTTTTTTTTCTCTTGCTATATCATTTTTCTTTTTAATTTCCATTGGTATTGTATAGAAAATATACTTTAAACAAAAACCTAAACCACCAAATATCCAACCAAATATTTTTTTAATAAGTATATATATATATTTAATAAAATAATTCCAAACTATATTTCCTATAAATAATACAAACTTACCAACTTGATAAGAAACTGCTAAAATACCTATTCCAAAAAATGAGAATATACTTAAAATAAGAGAAATTAAAATATCAAAACATGACAAAACACCTGTTATAAAATTCTTTGGATAAATAAACAGGTTTGAAACAAACATCTTCCCCCCGAGATATATTAACTTTAAAAATCCAGTCTTTTTTTTAGACATCTTAATATACCTCCTCTTATTCTACTATTAAATTATAACATACATATTTTAATAAATAAATTAAAAATATTAGTATTTTTATATCTTTTTTAACATAAATGAATAAAATATATTAGGTGAGTATTTATGTTTGGAAATAACTTATTAGGCCCTTTTAGTTTATTATCAGGTTCTAAACAAGGACTATCATTAACTAAAATTCTAGGGGGGGAGCAGGTAAAACACTTGGTTTTATAAACAAAACAATACCTTTATATTATCAAGTTAAACCAATGTTTAACAATGCTAAAACAATGCTTAATATGTACTCTGCAATGGGGAATAATTCCGATAAAAAAGATGAGGAAAAAAATATAAAAACAACAAAAGAAAATAATGTTAAAAGCGAAGAAAAAGTTACAAAAAAAATAAATAAAAATAGTTCTTTAACTTTTTTTCAATAAAAAACAGAATATAAATATTCTGTTTTAAAATGGTGTTACTTCAGTTATAGCAACGTTATTATCATCTGTTTTCTTTCCATTTTCTTGTTTTAATATTTCAATTTTTATTGTTTTACTTAATTTAGGTTTACTAAATTTAAATTCATGAATATTATCTTTATACTTTTTAGTATTTTTAATATCAAATTCTTCACTAGTGTTATCATCAAAAATAACTTTTATTTTAGTTGCCTTAGCATTAGTATCATAAACATATTGATTTTTCATATATCCGTTAGATATTTTAATTCCGTTATATAGTCTTTTTTGTATAAAACCTAACATTAAATATTGTCCAACACTTGTTTTATTTTTTGTTCCAGATACCCAAGCTGTTTTTTTATCATTATCAATTACATTATTATAATAATAATCTGACCATTCATATTCAGTTGGTTTAATTTTATAAGTTGAACTAGAATTTGCAACTTCAAAATTATTTGTAGCTTTTAAATATTCATTATTTTCTAAATATGTTTTTGTACTCTTAGTTCTTTGTTCTTTTACACATAAGTAATTATTTAAGTCAAATATATTATCAACACCATAATCATCACAATATTCTTCATCGTAACCAAAATATGGTGGAATAAAGCTTATTTCTTTTCCATATTTTTTATGGATTTCATCATATTCTTTTTTAGTAATTACTTTGTCGTTAAAATAATATTTATCTATATGCCATGGATTATCATCTTTTTCTTTGCCAATATATTCAAATGTATTTTTCACTAAATTATTATTTTCATCTAGTGTATAATACGTTTCATACTTTTCATCTTTATCAAGTCTTAAATATGTATTACCATCAATCAATCCAAACCCTAAATTATTACTAACATCACTTTGTCCAAAATGTATTCCAATTTCATTATCCAATAATTCTTTTATTTGTTGATTTTTATAGTCATATGTATACATTTTAGCATTTGCTATTGAAGTATCAGAATATGGAGGATTATACATAATTACCATTTCATCAATTCCATCATTATTTGAGTCAAACACTTCTAATCCCCATACACCCTCAACAACTTGCCACTCTGCTTCATCATATTCTGAATCAGATTTATCCTTTTTTGTTGGTTCTTCTCCTTTAGGTATTACAAGTTTATAGTTTCCGTATTTGTTTACCATTTTTGTATATTCTTCTAAATATGAAGTATGTGCTAACTTGTTATATTTAGCATAATCAATTGTTTCATCTTTCTTTTCTACTATCTTTTTTTCTTGTTTTGTAGCATTGTTTGTTTCTTTAAAGAATTTAGTATAAACTACATATCCTCCTCCTAATAAAATAACTAAGACTAATCCTACAATTAAAGATATCTTTTTTTTACTTTTCATTAACTATCCCTCTTTTTCTTAATTTAATTATATCAAAAAACAATACTTTAACTTAAAAAAATACAATGATTTACATTGTATTTTACATTACGCTTCACTATTTATTAAATATTTTATTTGTTTTAATAACTCTTTTTGTTTTGATAAAGGAATATTTTTTAATAGATTATTATACTTATTTAACAAATAAGTATTTTTTTCTTTTAACATATCCAAGTCAACATGATTAACACCAATATAATATTCTTTTTCTGTATAGTTGCATTTTCCTATTTCAAATAATATTATATTATAATATTTTCCTTTTTCTTTTATAATTTGTTCTTTTGTTATTTTAAAACCTAATTTTACCATTTCTTTTCTTAATATATCATTATCACTATTTGATGATATTATACATTTATTATAATTTACTACACTTGATTTAATTATATTAAGAATAGTAAATGTACCCATACCACTTAATATAGGATAATCATATTTTTCTTTTATATCTTTTAGACCATCACTAACATAATAATTAATTAGTTTTGAGTTTTCTGATTTTCGTTTGTTTATTATTTCTGGGACTATATCACACGCTATACTTTTTTGACCTCTTTTTTCTAATAATTTAGAAAGATATGCATGATCACATCCAACATCAACTATTAAGTCTTTTTCATTAATAAAACTTAAAATAGTTAATAATCTTTTGCTAGTCAATTAAAAAATCCTTTAATTTTTTAGCACGTGATGGATGTCTTAATTTTCTTAATGCTTTTGCTTCTATTTGTCTTATTCTTTCTCTTGTTACTCCAAAACGTTTTCCAACATCTTCAAGTGTATGACATGAGCCATCAAAAAGTCCAAAACGAAGTGCTAAAACTTCTTCTTCTCTTTTAGTTAGGGTTAAAAGTACATTAGCCATTTCTTCTTTTAATATTTCATATGTAGCATATGCTTCAGGTGATTTTATAGCTTCATCTGGTATAAAGTCCGCTAAGTGACTATCATCTTCTTCTCCTATTGGTGTTTCTAAACTAACCGGTTCTTGGTTGATTTTTCTTATTTCATTTACTTTTTGAATAGATAAATTCATTTTCTTAGATAATTCTTCTTCAGTTGGTTCTCTATT
>CAZSRL010000003.1:45774-78041 GCA_964609615.1 uncultured Muribaculaceae bacterium | reverse complement strand
AACTGATTACAAAACTAACTGCACATCAATTGTGCACTTTCAAATTTAATATACATTTTTAGTTTATTTTTCTTTTTTTGCAAATAAACAGTTGCATTTACAACAAAAATAGTATAAAATTAAAGAGGTCCAAAAGCAAATGGGCTTGTAGCTCAGCTGGTTAGAGCGCACGCCTGATAAGCGTGAGGTCGATGGTTCAAGTCCATTCAGGCCCACCATTTATTTATGGCCCGTTGGTGAAATGGTTAACACACACGCCTTTCACGCGTGCATTCACGGGTTCAAATCCCGTACGGGTCACCAATAAAAAAATAAAAAAAGGTATAGTAAATATATCTTTTTTTTGTTATAATGATTTTAAGAATAGAAGGGTTTATAAAATGTTTGGAAAAATAATATCAATAAATGAAAATATAATAAAAGTAGAAAACTCTACTAAAGTAATACAAAGTAATGTAATAAACTTACATTTAATATTTGAATTTGGTCCTTCAAAACTAGTAGGACAAATAAATGAATGTACTACAGAATATTTTTTAGTAAATCTAATTGGTGAAATTGTTAATAATGTATTCTTTATGGGAACTGTTAAAAAGCCTCCAGTAGACGCTAATGTTAGAATAGTTTATAAAAATGAAGTAGAACTTTTACTTGGAAAACAAACCTTTGAAACAAATGATTCATTATATTTAGGAAAGTCGCTTACATATGATGGTTTTAATGTATCAGTAGATTTAAACACTTTCTTTTCAAATCATTTTGCTATTATAGGTAATACTGGAAGTGGTAAAAGTTGTGGAGTAGCTAGAATATTACAAAATATATTTACACAAAATCCTAATAATGTTCCAGTTAATTCAAACATAGTATTATTTGATGTATATGGAGAATATCATCAAGCATTTTCTGAAATTAATAAAGTTCCAAAACTTAATTATAAAAGTTTAACAACCAAATTAAGCTTTGGTGAAGGAGAACTAATTAATATCCCAGCATATTTTTTAGATATAGATGATTTAGCATTATTATTACAAGCTGATGATCCATCTCAATTACCAATAATTGCTAATGCATTAAAACTTGTATACTTATTTTCTGATGAAGAAGATAATGTTATTGAATATAAAAATGATATTATAGCAAAATCAATTTTAGATATTTTAGCAAGTGGTAAATCACCTACACAAATAAGAGATCAAATAATTGCTGTATTAACTAGATTTAATACAAAAGATATTAATTTAGAATCAAAAATAATTCAACCAGGATATGTTAGAACTGTTAAACAATGTTTAAATATAGATCAAAGTGGTAAAATTAACTCAATTAATTTAGTAGTTGATTTCTTTGAATCATTTTCAAAAAATAATCTTGATTATAAGCCAACAACTGAACCACTTACATATACATTAAAAGATTTATATTATGCTTTAGAATTTGCTTTAATAAGTGAAGGAACATTAAAAAGTGAAGTTGCGTTTGATAAAGGAAATTTATTAAAAGTAAGACTTAATGCTATTATAACAAGTGAATTTAGTAAATACTTTGAAGTACAAGGGGACTATATAGATAAACAAAAATATATAAAAGATTTATTTTTAAGTGCTAACGGAGAAAAAGCACAAATATTAAATATAAATATGAATTATGTTGAAGAAAGATTTGCAAAAACAATTACTAAAATATATTCTAAGTTTTTCTTTGACTTTGCACTACATCAAAAAAACAGAGGAACATTACCAATACAAATTTTAATTGAAGAAGCACATAGATATGTACAAAATGATGAAGATATTAATATAATTGGTTATAATATATTTGATAGAATAACAAAAGAAGGAAGAAAATATGGAGTTATTTTAGGTCTTATAACACAAAGACCAATAGAGCTATCAAATATATCATTATCTCAATGTTCAAACTTTATATCATTTAGATTATATCATCCTGATGATATAAAAATAGTATCAGATATATCAACTAGTTTATCTACACAAACAATGTATACATTAAAAACATTACACCCAGGTAATGCTTTAGCATTTGGAACAGCATTTAAAATACCAACGTTAATTAAATTTGATTATCCTAATCCTGCTCCTTTGAGTGTTAATTCAAATATTTCAAAAGTTTGGTATGAATAAAAAAATAAAGAATTTAATTTCTTTATTTTTATTTTAACAATTCATATATTTCATCAATACTTAAATTAGGATTTTCATTATACCAAGGTAGTAAATGTATATGATAATGTTTAATCTCTTGTAACACTCCATTATTTTGACATACTTTTAGTCCATCAAACTTTAATTTATCTTCTAACTTCTTATAAACTATTTTAACAGCGTTATTTAAATGTATTATAGTTTCATCATCTAATTCATTTAAATCAAGTATATGTTTTTTAGGTATTACTAAAGTATGCCCAACTGTATCTGGATGTATATCTAAAAAAGATATAACATATTCATCTTCATATATTATTTTTGATTCTATTTCCTTATTTATTATTTTACAAAATAAACAATCTTCTTTCATTTTATCACCTATAGATATTATAAATTATTTTTTTAAAAAAATCTACTTCTTTAAACATTTATTATAAGTTCAAAATTTCTTTTTTCATAAATTATAATAAAGTGAGGTGTTAGGGTGGATTATAAAAATGATTTTCAAATGTTAAATAAAGAATTAATATATTTTGATAATGCAGCTACTACATTTAAACCTAATTGTGTAATAAATAAAATAACTGAATATTATAAAGAATATTGTTCTAATGCTCATAGAGGAGAATATAATATAAGTTATTTAGTTGATGATAAAATAGATCAAACAAGACAAAGGATAAAAACATTTATAAATGCTAGAAAAAAAGAAGAAATAATATTTACTAGTGGTACAACAGATAGTATTAATTTAGTTGTTAATGGTTTTTTTAATAACGTATTAAAAAGTGGAGATGAAGTAATACTTTCTAAAAGTGAACACGCAAGTAATATATTACCTTGGTTAAGTTTAAAAGAAAAAATAGGTATTAATATAAAGTATATTCCTCTTAATAAAGATGGGACTCTAAAAATAGATTATTTAGAAAACTTAATAAACAATAATACAAAGGTTATATCACTTGCTCATATAACTAATGTAGTAGGTGATAAAAGAGATATAAAAAAAATAGTAGACATTACTAAAAAACATAATATATATACTGTTATTGATGCTGCTCAAAGTATAGGCCATACAAAAATTGATGTAAGTTTTTTAGACTGTGACTTTTTAGCTTTCTCAGCTCATAAAATGTGTGGACCAACTGGAGTAGGTGTTTTATATGGAAAATATAAGTTATTAAATAAAATATTACCTTCTAGTATGGGTGGAGGAATGAACGAGTCATTTACTGATCATAAAATAATATTAAAATCTTTACCAGATAGATTAGAACCTGGTACACAAAATATATCTTCTATTATTGCTTTTAAAGATGCAGTTGATTATATAGATAATATTGGACTTAGGTTTATAGAGGAATATGAAATTAATTTGAAAAAATATTTAGTAAAAGAACTTTCTAAAATAGAATATATTAATATATTAAATAAAGATATACCCTCAGGTATAATAATATTTGATATAAAGGGCAAATATGTTAGTGATGTTGCTTTATATCTTAATACAAAAAATATTTGTTTAAGAGCGGGTAATCATTGTGTAAAGATGTTAAAAGAAGAAATTAATTTTTCTAACTCAGTTAGAATAAGTTTATATTTTTATAATAATAAAGAAGAAATAGATAAGTTAATTAGTGCTCTTAGTGATAAATATAGTTTATATAATTTTTAATTTTTAATTTGGGTGATTTTTAATAAAATTAAAAATTATTATTAATAAGGAATACATTCCTTATTTTTATTTTTAAAAAAATAACTTAATAGATTAATTATTAAAAATAATATAATGTTTTTGTTATTTGATTTTAAAAGTATAATTAAATATAATCTCTATAGAAAGGAGGAAATATGTTAAATCAAATAGTATTAATTGGAAGACTTACTAAAAACCCAGAAATATCAAAAACAAGTAATAATAAAAAAAGAACACAAATAACATTAGCTGTTTCAAGAGGTTTTAAAAATCAAGATGGAATATATGAAACAGATTTTATTAATTGCATACTATGGAATGTAGTAGCTGAACATACCTGTGAGTATTGTAAAAAAGGTGACTTAGTAGGAATTAAAGGTAGAATCCAATCTAGAAAATATGAAGATGATAATAAAGAAGTAAAATATGTAACAGAAATAATTGCTGAAAAAGTTACTTTTTTATCTAAATCTCAATCTAATGAAGAATTAGATGATAAAAAAACTGCTTAATTGCAGTTTTTAAAATCGTCGTAAAATAAAGCATCTGGTTTTGTTTTAAGTACTTTAGATATTTTATATGCCATTCTATATGTTAAAGTTCTTTTACCGTTTTCTATTTGCCAGTAAAATGTTTTACTTATGCCAAGTTGTTCAGACATATAAAGTATAGTTAAGCCTGATGATAATCTTGTTTCTCTAAGTTTATAATTCATATTAAAATTCATAATCAATAACTCCTTTTCTTTATATTTTATTAGTATATTTTTATTATATATTATATTTTTAAATAATTCAACCCTAATTATTAACTATGAATTAACTTTTAAAAATGTATGGTTTATTTAGTTTATAATTTACTTGTTAGGTAGTGATAATATGCTTAAAGGAGATAGATTAAAAAAACTAAGAATCAATAGAGGTCTTACACAAGAAGAACTAGGAAACATTTTAGGTGTTACAAAAGCATCTATATGTTGCTATGAAAAAGAAACTAGGACACCTACATTAATGAGTTTACTTGATTTAACAGAATACTTTGGTGTTAGTTCTGATTATTTAATAGGAACTGATATTTTTACGACGGTAAAAAATGATAAAAGAAAAACATATATTATGACAGAAGAAGAAGTAGAATTTATTGAAGAATTAAGAGCGGATAAATATGTTTATTCCGTTTTATTAGAAGAGCCACTTCGTGGAGTTGAATTATTAAAAAAGAAAATTGGTTAAATTTAGTCTAAAGACTAGATTTTTTTTTTAATTACTTTATAATTATAATTGGAGGGCATATGGAATATAGTGATATTATAAAGAAAATGAAATATAAAGAGACTTTATCATATAGTGAGATAAAAAAAATAGTTTTTGATTACACCAATAATAAAATAAAAGATAGTGATATGATAGAATTTTTAAAACTTGTATGTAAAAATAAATTATCATTTAGAGAGACACTTGATTTAACAGATGTGATGATAAAAACTGGTAATACAATTGATCTTTCTGGTGTAGAAAAAAATACAGTAGATAAACATTCAACTGGTGGTATAGGGGATAAAGTATCTTTAATAGTAGGACCAATAGTAGCGTCTTTATCACTTGCTATGCCTAAAATGAGTGGTAAAGGTTTAGGAATAACAGGAGGTACTATAGATAAGTTAGAAAGTATACCTGGGTATAATGTAAATTTATCTAATAAAGAGTTTATTAAAATATTAAATAAAGTAGGTGTTTGTATAATTTCACAAAGTGATAATATTGTCCCAGCTGATAAAAAAATATATGCTCTTAGAGATATATCAGGCACTGCATTAAATGAATCATTAATCGCATCATCCATTATGTCTAAAAAGATTGCTAGCTCTTCTGATGTTATTGTAATAGATATGAAAGTTGGTAAAGGTGCTTTTATGAAAGATATAAAAAGTGCTACTAAATTATCAAAATTAATGATTAGAATCGCAAATTGCTATAATAAAAAACTTATATGTGTTCTTACAAATATGAATGAACCACTAGGAAGAAATATTGGTAATGCTTTAGAAATAGAAGAAGTAATAAAATTTTTTGATGGTTATAGAGATGAAGCTTTAGAAAAAGTTGTTTTAACAATCGCGTCATATATGGTAAGTTATGGAAAAATGATTTCTCTTACAAAAGCAAAAGAAGAAGTAGAACTTGTATTAAATAATAATAAAGCAAAAGAAACTTTTTATAAATGGATAAAGGCTCAAGGTGGAGACTTAGAAAAATTTGTTATTAAATCAAAAAAAGTAGAAATATTATCTAAGAAAGATGGTTATATAAAAGAAATAGATGCTTATAGAGTAGGAAACCTTGTTAAAAACTTAGGTGGAGGAAGAAAGAAAAAAGAAGACGCTATTGATTATAATGTAGGTGTTGTATTAAATAAAACAATAGGTGATAAAGTAAAAGAAAATGATATATTAGGAACTATTTATTATAATAAAATACCAAAAGATATGAAAAAAGAGTTTTTAGAATCATTTATAATTGATAATAGAATACCTAAAACAAAAAGAACTATATTAAAAGTAATAAAATAGATAGTATAATATCTATTTATTTTATGTTATACTTTTTTAAGGAGGATAAAATATGTTAAAAGTAAAAAACGTAACTAAATATTATGATAAACTATTAGCGGTTGATAATCTTTCATTTGAAGTAAATGATGGAGAAATATTTGGTCTATTAGGAGTTAATGGAGCAGGTAAAACAACTACATTTAGAATTATTATGTCACTACTTGATAAAGATAGAGGTAGTGTTACATTTAATGATAAATTAATAGATTATAACGTCACTGATAAAATAGGTTTTTTAACAGAAGAAAGAAGCTTACTTACAAAAAACACTGTTTTAGAGATGGCTGATCTTTATGGTCATTTAAAAGGAATGAACAAAAATCAAATTGAAACTAAATTAGATGAATTATTATCTAAGTTTAAAATCCCAGAATATAAAAACAAAAAAATAAAAGAATTATCAAAAGGTAATCAACAAAAAATACAATTTATTTTATCTATATTAAACGATCCTAAATTATTAATATTAGATGAACCATTTAGTGGATTAGATCCAATAAATGTGGATTTATTTAGACAAGTAATATTAGAATTAAAAAATAGTGGTACTACAATAATCTTTTCAACACATAGAATGGATCATGTAGAATATTTTTGTGAAAAACTAGTTGTACTTGTTAAAGGAAAAACAGTTTTAAAAGGAAATATTTCTGAGATTAAAAAAGAATATAGAAAGAAAAATATTAAAATAATAGGAGATATAGATAAAGAAAATATATTAAAAATTAAAGGTGTTTTAAATATAGATAAAAATAAAGAAGAATATACTATTAAAATAAAAGATGAATCAGTAGTAAAAGATGTATTTAAAAGTATTTCTAAATGTAAAAATATAGAAAAGTTTGTAGTAGAAGAAGCGTCTCTTGAAGAAATATTTATTGAAAAAGTAGGTGAAGTATATGAATAAGAAACTATCTTTTTTAACTAAAAGTAATTTAAAGAAAAAATTAACTAGTAAATGGTTTAAAGTAGTTAATATTATACTTATTATTTGTATACCACTTCTTTGTAATATAGATAATGTTATAAAATATTTTGGAGGAGACTTCCTAGACCCAACTAAAATATATGTTGTAGATAACACAAAAGAAACATATAAGAGTTTTGAAACTAATTTTGATGAAACAAATAAAATTGTATTAGAACAATCAAAAATAGATTTAGTTAATAGTAATAAAACAACAAAAGATTTATCTAAAAAAATGAAAAAAGATAAATCAAAAAATATTATAGTAGAAATAAATAAAGATAAAGAAAATATTATTAATTCAAAAATTATTTCTTATGACACAATAGATACATTTTTATATCAAAATATAATAAATACACTTAATAATTTAAAATCAAATATAGCTCTTGAAAATAGTAATATAGATAAATCAGAACTAAATTATGTTTATAAAAAAATAAATGTTGAAAGAACTTATTTAAGTAAAGATGTAGATGAAAATTCAGAACTTATGGATACTATAAGTGGATTTTTAATACCTATATTTATAATTCCATTTTTCTTTCTTATAATACTTGTAGTACAAATGATAGGTGCTGAAATAAATGATGAAAAATCAAGTAGAACGATGGAAATTATAATTTCAAGTGTATCACCAAAAATACATTTTGCATCAAAAATGATATCAGTTAACTTATTTGTAATAATACAAGCAATACTTTTAGGTTTTTATGGCCTAATAGGTATTATATCAAGAATATTTACTACAAAAGAAAGCTTTATAGATAGTTTTGGAGTAAACACTTCAGACATGTTAAATACATTTATGAATAGTCCTGTATTTCATGATATATTAGTTGCTATACCATTTACTATAATATTATTTATATTAAGTTTTATAGCATATACATTAATCGCAGGTATTTTAGCAAGTGTTACAACAAGTATAGAAGATTTTTCCCAAATACAAACACCACTTATGATTATATTAATGTTAGGTTATTATCTTGCTATAATCGCATCAGTATATGATAGTAGTATACTAATAAAAATAACTGCATTTATACCCCTAATATCAGCTATTGTAGCGCCTGTGCTTTTAATATTAGGACAAATGAGTATAATAGAAGTTATAATTTCAATGCTTCTAGTAGTGGTATTAAATTGGTTATTAGTTAGGTTTGGTTTAAGAATATATAAAGTTGGAATACTAAACTATTCATCTAATCATTTATGGAAAAAAATGTTTAAAGCATTAAAAACAAAGGAGTAAAACAATGAATAAATTATTTAACGATTATGATATTTCACTTTTTTTAAACAACCACAATCAAAATGAAGTAGGTCCTTGTTTAAAACAAATGTATAAAGAAATAGGAAAAATAGAATCAAAAGAAGATTTTTATAAAATATTTGAATATGTAAAAACAAATTTTGTACTAGATAAAAACGAAGAAAAATTTAAAAGAACAAGCGAACAAATAGCGCAGTCTAAAACAGTAACGGGATGTAGTGATATAGAGACACTTATAACACCAATATTAAGAATGAATAAAATACCAACTATATATGTTCAAACCGCAAATATAGATTGGGTCAAAGATTTATTAAATGATAGAGAAGATAAAAAAAATGTAAGAGGACACGTATTTTTAGAAACATATTTAGATAATAAATGGATACTTTGTGATTTTGTTAAAGGAATAATTTATGAAGACTATGACTATAGAAATCCAAGTATTCCAAATAATTATTTTACATTTTACAAATCATATAACGGACATTCTGTAGGTGTTTGTTCAACACTGGAAAACAATGTAATAATGTCTTCATTATTTTCTTATTTTGACCTAGATAATTATAAAGATCCAAAATATAAAGAAACAAAAATGGAAGATATAAAAATAAAAGAAGAAGGAAAAATTAAATAAGGTAGGGAAAAAAATTAAATAAAACTCAGTATTAAAAATACTGTTTTTTTTTGTAAAAAACGAGAGTTTTTTTTATTAAAATATAATAAATAATTAGGAGGTGTTAAAAATAAAAAAGTGTATAGTTAAACAACATGGTATTAAAGAATGTGCTAGTGCATGTTTACTTTCTATTATTAGATATTATAAAGGTAATATTTCTAGAGAAGAATTATCATATTTAATAAAAGAAAACTATAATGGAACTAATGCTTATAATTTAATTGAAGGTGCTAAAAAAATAGGATTTAATGGATATGGTGCTAAAGAAAGTTTTGAAGAATTTATAAAAAACAATAACACATTTCCTGTTATTGCTCATTTAAAAATAAATAATTTATATCATTATGTAGTAGTTTATAAAAATAATAAAAATAAATTATACCTAACAATTATGGATCCTGATAAAGGTATGATTAAAATGAAATATAATGAATTTAAAGAGGTTTTTAATGAAGTGATTCTAATATTATATCCTATTAAAAAAATTCCTATTCTTAGTGAAAAAAAAGAATTATTTAATTTAATTATTAATACTGTTTTATCTATAAAATTACATTATATATTTATCTTATCAATATTAATTATACTATTTACTATAATAAATAACTTTTATTTTAAAATAATAATTGATTATATTATTGTTTATAAAAGTATTAAATATTTATTATATGTAAGTATTATATTTATCATTATAACTTTTATTAAAAACATTATTAATTATATTAAAGATAATTTACTTTTAAAAATAAATTATAAATTAAGTAGTACAATTAATAACTATACAGTAAACCATATTTTAAGACTTCCATACCACTTTTTTAAAATAAAACCAACTGGAGATATAATAAGTAGAATAAATGACTTAGAAGACGTTAAAGAACTTATTAGTAAAGTATTAATAAATGTAGTATTAAATATATTTTTAATATTTATAAGTTTAATTGTATTAATACTTATAAATAAAACATTATTTATTATTACATTAATATTTACAATATTATATATATTAATAGGTTTAATATATAACAAAATATATAAATTAAAAATAACATCTCTACAAGAAACAGATGCTGAGTATAATAGCTATTTAACAGAAAATATAGAAAATTATGAATCAATAAAAAACTTAAATATAATTAATAAAATATCAAGAATACTTGAAAATAAATATTTTGTCTTTTTAGAAAAATATAATAACTTTTTTAAATCATATAATAAACAATGTTTATTTAAAAACATAATAGATGATATATGTTTTATAAGCGTTTTAAGTATTGGAACATGCTTGATTTTCAAAGGAGAAATAACTATTGGTAGTTTAATTACATTTTCATCATTAGTAAGTTTTTATCTAGAACCTCTTAAATCTATTATTGAATATATGCCAAACGTAAATTTCGCAGTTAGTAGTTATAATAGAATAAACGAACTTTTAAAATATAAAGAAGATAACATTAATTTTACTAAGAAAAAAATAAGTGGATTTATTAACGTAAAAAATTTAACATATTCATATGAAAACATAACTAATGTTATTGATAACAAATCATTTTTTATAAAAAATAAATCACTTACTTTATTAAAAGGATCAAGTGGTAAAGGTAAATCTACATTTATAAAGTTATTAAAAAGGTATTTAAGCGATTATTTTGGAGAAATATATATAGGAGAATATAATATTAAAGATATAAAAAAAGAAGTGTTAAATAACTCTATAATGTATGTATCTCAAAAAGAAAATTTATTTACATCAACTATAAAAGATAATATAAATATTGTAAAAAATATAAATGATAAAAAATATAGTAAAATATTAAAAATAACTTTAACAGAAGAAATAATAAATAAAAAATATGAAAGAGATAATTTTTATATAGAAGAAGGAGGATTTAATTTAAGTGGTGGAGAAAAACAAAGAATTATTTTATCAAGAGCATTAACAAAAGACTTTAATTATTTAGTTCTTGATGAAGCATTAAGTGAAGTAGATTATGAAACGGAAAAACAAATAATTAATAATTTAAAAAAATACTATAAAGACAAAACAATAATTTATATATCACACAATGAAAAAATAATTCCTTTGTTTAAAAACATAATTGAATTTTAAAGGAGGAATGCAAATGATTAATACAGAAGAATTAAAACAAATTAATGGTGGTGGCATAAGTATAGGGACTGCTGGGTTAATAACTGCTGGGTTATTTTTCTTAATAGGTGTAGTAGATGGATACGTAAGACCATTAAAATGTAAAGCAACATTAAAGAAAAAGAAAAAATAAGAAAGGAGAAACAATGTTAAAACAAGAAGAACTATTAAATATTTATGGAGGAGCAACTAAAATAAGTGGAACATTTATTAACTCAATAGCGAGACTAGGAAAAGTAGTTTATAATGTGGGACAAGCTTTAGGTTCTTCTATTAGAAGAATAAAAACAAATAAATATTGTTAAAGAATAGGTTTTACCTATTCTTTTAATTTAAATAATATATATTGACTTTTAAAGATTATTGTTATAAAATAAATGCAATTGCATAAATATACAGAAAAAAAAGAAGGGAGAAAAAATGAGTAAATTTTATCATTTAACTTTAGGGGAAATAAAGAAAAATATTGTTGGTGATGAGGTAAATCGTTTTAGTGATATAATTCCACATTATATAGAAAGACAAGGGATTAAATTATATAGGTATGATCCTATTCCAATAATTGGAGAAATTTTTAATAATAAAATGTATGATGTTATTACTAATGGATATATCCCATATGTTAAACAAAAGAAAAATGGAGAAATTCCTACTTATAGAGGATTATGTTACAGCGAAGCTCGACCTATTAAGATAGAAGTTGTTGCAGATTATTTAAAAAGAATGAACAAAGAAGGCGTAAGGCGTTATGAAAAAGCAATGTATGATTATACAAATAAATTAATTAAAGAATATGATTTAGTTCAACAAAAATTTGAAGACGCTCGTAAACAAAAAGAAGAAGATGCTCTTGCTTCAGAATATATTGAAGATTTTAAAAGAAGACGTAAAAAGTATTAATTTATTTAAAATATAGTGAAAAATTATTATTAAAAAAGAAAAGGAAAAAAATGTGTGAATTTTATAAATTAACTTTAGGAGAACGTGAAGATGATTTAACTCAAAAACAAATTTATTTTTCTAAAGTATTACCAATAATTAGAGAAGAAGATGGGTTTTTTGGCACTAAAGAAGTTTTTAAAGGTTATACTTCTATTTCTGTATATGGGGAAATTTTTAATAATAAAATGTATGATGTTATAACTAAAAGATTTATTCCATATGTTGAACCTAAACAAGGAAGTGAACTTCTTACTTACAGAGGTTTGTGTTATTGTAAGGCTGAGGCAGTAAATAAAGATAAAGTATTTAATGTCTTAGAGAAATTAGATAAGAATAGTATAGAGCGTTATGTTACTGCGATGTATAACTTTACAAATAAAATTATAAAAGAATATGATAAACAACAAATATCAAATGAATTGTTTACTTCTAATATTAAAAGTTTAAAAAAAATTATATAAAGTAGTGTTTACTTAACATTAGAATAGGTTTTTCTATTCTTTTTTGTTGTAAAAACGTTATAAAAGTGTTATAATTTTAATACCAACGAAGGGAGGGGAAAATATGTTAAAAGTAGAAGTAAAAGATGGTAATGTTGAAGGAGCATTAAAAAAACTTAAAATAAAAGTACAAAGAAATGGTATCCCTTCTGAAATAAAAAAGAGAAAGAACTACGTTAAACCAGGCGTTAAAAAAAGACTTGCTAAAATAGAAGGTATTAAAAATAGTAGAAAGAAAAATAGATATTAGGAGGATATAATATGTTATATTCAAAATTAGAAACTGAAATTATTAATGCATTGAAGAATCATAATTCTGATAGATTAAGTACTTTAAGAATGTTAAAAACTGCTATTTTAAATCAAAAAATAAATAAAAAATTAGATGAAATAACTGATAAAATGGTTATTGAGAACGCAGCAAAAAGTGTTAAAACACAAAAAGAAGCAATATTAGAATTTGAAAAAGGCAATAGAGATGATTTAATATTAAAAGCAAAAAAAGAAATCGAAATATATGAAGAATTTTTACCAGAAGCATTAAGTGAAGATGAAATTAATGCTGAGATTGCTAAAGTATTTGATAAAGTAAAACCTGAAGGAAAAAAAGATATGGGAAAAATTATGAAAGAATTATCATCTTTAAAAGGTAAGGCTGATTTTAAACTAATTAGTCAAATTGTTAATAATAAACTAATTTAATATAAACACCGTTAAGGTGTTTTTTTATTGAGTAAATATTTATAATAATACATATAATTTTATAAGGAGATATGACATGTTTGAAAATATAAAAAATTATATAGATGATGAAGAATATTTAATAAGTTTTATGTCTAATATAATTCATATTTATAATTATTTAAATATAAATATATTAGGAAGTAAAACTATAGAAGTAAGTTTTAAAAATAAATTTATTACTATTAAGGGAAAAGATTTTTATATTAAACAACTAGATAAAAAAGAAGTACTTGTTTATGGTAGTGTTAGTAAAGTGGATTATAGGTAAAATATATGAAAAAATTTGTTAAAGTAAAAATAGATAATAGTAATACATTTAATATTGTTAATTTATTAGTTAAAAATAATATTTATTATAAAAATATTAATTTTTTTGACAATTATATAACTATAGATACTGATATTAAAAATATTAAAAAATTAAAACATATTTTTAAAAAAATTAAAATTATAAAATATTATGGAATATTTAATATAATAGTATTTTTTAATAAATATTATATAAGTATAATATGTGCTTTTTTATCTTTAATAATTATATATATTTTATCTTTTGTTATTTTTGAAGTGAATATTGAAACAGAAAATAAAGAATTAAAAAACATTATTAAACAAGAACTAAATAATAATAATATAAAAAAATATAAATTTAAAAAAAGTTTTGACAAACTAAATATAATAGAAAAAAATATTATAAAAAATAATAAAGATAAAATAGAGTGGTTAGAAATTATAAAAAATGGAACAACATATAATATAAAGGTAACTAAAAGAAAACTTAATAAACAAGTTAAAAAAAGTGGTATACAAGATATTATAAGTACAAAAGATGCTATTATAAAAAAAATTATATATAAAAGGGGAGTAGCATTAAAAGAAGTAAATGATTATGTGAAAAAAGGTGAAGTTATAATAACTGGTAATATTATAAAGGGAGAAGATGAATTAAAGGATCAAGTTAGTGCTCAAGGAATAGTTTATGGAGAAGTTTGGTATGTAGTAAATATATCTGTTCCATATAAATATAAGTATTTAAAAAAAGTTAAAGAGTTTAATAGATATTATATTACTATATTTGATAAAGAAATGACTATATATAATTATTATAAAAATAATAATTATAAAACAACAAATAAATTAGTATTAGATAAAGTATATTTACCTTTTAAACTATATAAAGAAAATGTTATGGTATATGAATATAAAACTAAATTTTTAAATAGAAATGAAACATATAATTATGCTTTAAAAAGAAGTATTAATAAAATAAAATCAACACTTGATAGTGATGAATATATATTAAGTAAAAAAGTTTTGAAAAAAAGTGCTTTTCGTAGTAGAATAGAGTTAGAAGTTTTTATTAAAACATATGAGAATATTACAGGGACTTCTAAGTTAAATGTTTTGCAGAAAGGTAGTGTTAAGAGTGATACGTGATACTTTTTACGATATTTTAGGAATTACATGGCCTACACTTGTTATATTTTTAGTTATTTTAACTGTTATTCGTATAACTTATTTAATAAACAATCATAAGAAATTTGTTTTTTATAATGAACTTATGTTACTTTTATTTATTACTTATATTTTATTAATGTTTGAACTTGTTACTTTAAAAGATATTAGTGTACCTTCTGGGATGAATTTAACACCTTTTAAGGAAATATTTAGATATGAGTTTGGGTCTAAGTTATTTATTGAACAAGTTCTTGGAAACATTATAATATTTGTTCCATTTGGTTTTTTTGCATCATACTATGTAAACATTAAAAAATATAGATTTTTATTTATAATAGGATTAATATCTAGTTCTGTTATTGAAGTTGTACAATATTTCTTAGGAAGAAGTTTTGATGTAGATGATATTTTATTAAATATGATAGGTGCTACTATAGGTTACTTAGTATTTATATCTCTTAATTCAATAAAAAAACATTTACCTGGTTTTTTACAAAATAATTGGTTTTATAATATTTTAATGCTTCTGTTTGTTGGATTAATATTCTTATACTTTACAAATTATTTAGATATTTGGGGGTTATAATGAATTATATAAATGTACATAACAAAACACTATCTAGAATATATAAAAAAGATATTATAAATATTGCTTCTTTAGTTGTTTTAAAATTAAAAATAACTAATCCTGTTATTAATATAATAATAGTTAAAAATAAAGAAATTAAAACATTAAATAATGAATATAGAAAAAAAAATATAGAAACTGATGTATTATCTTTTGCATTAGAGGAAAATAATGATATAATTTATAAAGACTTTAGATTATTAGGAGATATATATATTTCTATAGATAAAGCAAAACTTCAAAGTAAAGAATATGGACATTCTTTAAAAAGAGAGTTATGTTTTCTAACAGTACATGGGGTTTTACATTTATTAGGATATGATCATATAAAAGAAGAAGATAAAAAAGTAATGAGAGAAATAGAGGAGAGTGTTTTAAATGGCTATGATGTCAAGAGATGAAAGGAAAAGAAAAGGTATAGGGAGGTTTATTAATAGTATTAATTATTCTATGGCTGGTTTAAGATATGCTTATAAGAATGAACAAAGTATGACTATACATGTAAGTATTACTGCTGTTATTATTATTTTTGGAATAGTTTTACATATTAGTAGATTAGAATGGGTTATTTGTATATTTTTACTTGGTATTATTATGGCAACAGAACTTATTAATACTGCTTTAGAAGCAGTAGTTGACTTAATTACTCAAGATTATCATCCACTTGCTAAAATAGCAAAAGATACTGCAAGTGCAGCTGTATTTGTCTTTTCTTTAGTAGCGGCTATAATTGGAGGATTAATATTTATACCACATATTATAGATTTATTTTTATAGGAGGATTATCATGAAAGAAAGATTAGAAAAATTATTAAAAAACAGCTATGCTCCATATTCTGGGTATAATTTTGCTTGTATTGTTGAAACAAAGGAAGGAAATTTTTATAATGGAGTTAATATAGAAAATGCTTCATTTGGTGCTACTATATGTGCAGAACGTAATGCAATTAATAATGCTATATCTAATGGAGATAAAGATATAATTAATATATATTTAATGACTAATAAAGATGAAATATTATATCCTTGTAATTTATGTAAACAAACATTTTTAGAATTTTTAAATAAAGATGTTATTTTTAACATTATGACTATTACTGGTAAAAGTGAAGTATTAACTTTAGAAGAATTATTAAAAAAGAATTTTAGTAAGGAACAAATGTCATGAGAAGTGGTTTTGTTAGTATAATTGGCAGACCAAATACTGGTAAAAGTACTTTTTTAAATACAATAATAGGAGAAAAAATATCTATTATTACATCTAAACCTGGTACTACTAGAAACTTAATTCAGGGAGTATATTCTGAAGAGGATACTCAAATTGTTTTTGTAGATACTCCTGGTATTCATAAACCTATTACTAAACTAGGAAATAAACTAAATGCTCAAGCTTATTATTCAATTAATGATGTTGATATTATAATGCTTATGGTAGATGCTAGCGAACATTTAGGTAAAGGTGATATGTTCGTTATAGAAAAATTAAAAAGCGTTAAAAAACCTGTTATTTTAGTCTTAAATAAGATAGACAAAATTAAAGATGAAGAAATACTTTTAAAAATAAATGAATATAAAGATTTATATGAATGGGCTGATATTGTACCAATATCATCTTTAAAAAATGATAATATAAATAGATTAATAAAAGTATTAAAAGGTTATTTACCAGACAAAGTTAGATATTTTCCTGATAATGATAAAACAAGTGCTCCTATTACATTTAGAATATGTGAAATAGTAAGAGAAAAATTAATGCAAACAACAGATGATGAAATACCATATTCATTTACATGTGTATTAAATGAATATAAAGATAAAAAAAATAACATTAGTATAAGTATAGATATTATAGTAGATAGAGATTCATTAAAGAAAATACTTATAGGTAAAAACGGTGTTAAATTAAAAGAAATTGGTATGAAAGCAAGATCTGATATTGAAAAGATAGTTGGAAAACAAGTATATTTAGAATTATATGTTAAAACTATTAGAAAATGGAGAAATAAAGAAAGAAAATTAAATGAATTAGGTTTTAATGAATTTAATGTTTAAATAATATAAAAATCACCCACTATAATAATAGAAAGGGTGATTTTTATAAAAAAAGATGAAATGTGGGAAAAATTTAAAGAAACAGGTAATATAGAATATTATATAAAATATAAAAAAGAAGAAACAAAAGAAAATAAACAAAAAAAGAAGTGATAAGATGATTAAAGAAGTAACAGGTATTATAATAAGTTCAACCAATTATAATGAATCAAGTAAAATATTAAATATTTTTACTAAAGAATATGGAATAATAGGTGTAATATCTAAAGGTTGTAGAAAACTAAAAAGTAAAAATAAAAACATAAGTGAAAACTTTACTTATGCAAAATTTAATATATATTATAAAGAAAATAAATTATCTAATTTAATAAACGGAGATGTAATAAATTATTTTAAAAACATTAGAAATGATATATCACTTATAGGTTATTTAACATATATAGTAGATTTATCTTCTCAAGTATATAAACAAAACGAAGAAGAAGAAATATTTAATTTAATGCTTAGTTCTATTTTAAAGATTGATGATTTATTTAATCCTAAAGTAATAACAAATATACTTGAAGTAAAACTTTTAGATTATTTAGGAGTGTCTTTAAACTTAGATAGCTGTGTTAAGTGTGGTAGTAAAAATATAGTTACTATTTCTTCTCAAGCAGGAGGATATGTTTGTAAAAATTGCATTAAAAGTGAAAGAATACTAAGCGATAAATCTTTAAAAATGATTAGATTATATTATTATGTAGATATATCTAAAATAAGTGAATTAAAAATAGAAGATAAAACAATTAACCAAATAGATTTATTTTTAAAAGAATATTATGATCATTTAACAGGTCTTTACCTAAAAAGTAAAAAATTTTTGGATACTATAACAAACAAAAACACATGAAAATGTGTTTTTATTTGTATTGACTAAAACCAATGGAAAATGATATAATTAAACAATAGAGGAGTGTAATATTATGTTTAAAAAAGCAATAAATCAAATAAATGTATATAAACAAATAATACTAATGTTAACCCCAACAATATTGCTTTTATTCGTAGTCATTATGTCTTCTTTTTCTTGGTACTGGAAATACATAACTGGTAATGACAATGTAAAAGCTACTACAGTAGAAGCTTCTAAATTAGAAACTACTTATGTAGATGGACCTTCTTTAAATAATCAAACTATAGCTCCTGGATGGACTGGAACAAAAACTTTTACAGTTACTAATACTGGAGATCAAAGTGCAACTTATAAAATTGCATGGAAGTCTTTAACTAATGAGTTTTTATATAGACAATATTTAATATATTCTATTTCTAGTACAAATGGAGGTGCTACTCTTTCTCAAACACAAATACCTAATTCTGGTACTCATTTATTAATATCGGATAATATAAGTATTCCGCAAGATACTACACAAACATATACAATAACTTTTCAATATTTAGAAGCAAATGCAGATCAAAGTTCTGAAAAAAGTAAAAAATTAGAAGGTACAATAGAAATTCTTAATACAACAATGTCTACATCAACACCACAAACTTCAACAAACGGAGAACCTCCAATACCAGGTCAAGGACTTGGTGATATGACATATGCTGAATTAATGTTAGAAATATATCCTGTTGGTTCTGTGTTTACTAGTTTATCAAATACTAACCCTAGTGAAATGTTTGGAGGAACCTGGGAAAGAATAGCCGGAGGAAAAACTTTGGTTGGAGTTGATGAAGATGATACAGACTTTGAATCTGCTAATTTAACTGGAGGTAGTGAAACACATTTACATGCAGTACAAGATCATACACTTACTTCAGATGAAATACCAGCACATACGCATACTACTGTAGCACAAACAATACCATCAAGTGGAGTGCATCAACATCAAATGTATCATGATTTATGGTCAGGTGGCTCTGGAGGTTCATGGAGATATAAAGCAACAACTAATAGAGTTCAAGGAGCTATTAAATCTACTGCTGATGCAACACATTCACATACTATTCCAGCACATAATACAAGTGCAAATGAAGGCTTATATGGAGCTCACAACCATGGTAATACTACTACAAATAGTAGTATGCAACCATATGTAACACTATATATTTGGAAAAGAACTGCATAACATAAAAACATAAAAAAAGGAGGAAAACATTTTGATAAAAAAAACACATAATAAAATAAATATTTTAAAAAAAACAAATAAAACTGTAATCTTATTAATGATTCCTACTTTTTTACTTATATCAATAGTCATGATGACTTCTTATGCATGGTTTAATATGAATGTTATAGGAAACGAAGACGCAAAAAAAACAACTTTAAAAGCAAGTGATAATTTAGAAATTACTTTTGTTGATGGGGCTGCATTAAATGCACAAGCAATTACACCAGGATGGAGTGGAACAAAAACTTTTTCTGTAACAAATACTGGTGATAAAATAGTAAGTTATAAAATAGCGTGGAAGACATTGACCAATAATTTTATTAAAAGAAATTATCTTAAATATAGTATTTCATCTACAAATTCTGGAGGTAGTTTAACTCAAACACAAATACCTGATTCAGAAAATCATATAGAAATAATAGATAATATCACAATTCCAGCTGGAGTAACACAAACATACACAATTACTTTTTCATATTTAGAAGCTAACCTTGATCAAAGTATAGATAAAAAGAAAGAATTAAATGGAATGTTTGAAGTTCTTGATTTACAAGCAAATACAGTTCCACCAGTAACAACTGTTGATTCTCTTCCGGTAATACCTGGAATAAGATTAGGTGATATGGAATTATCAGAACTAACTAATAGATTATATCCAATTGGAAGTGTATATACTAGTTTTACTAATACTAATCCGGGGCAGATATTTGGTGGAACATGGCAAAGAGTTTCAAACGGTCAAACTTTAGTGGGAGTAGATTCAGATGATGGAGATTTTGCTGCATCAAACTTAACAGGAGGAAGTAAAACTCATTCACATACAACACAAGATCATTTACTCACAACAGACGAAATTCCATCACATACACATATTGTCCCAGCTGTTGAAATCTCTGGAGGATTGCATGTTCACAGCATGGGAAACATCTTTTCAAATGGATCCGGGTCAACATCACAATATGAAACAACAAATAACAGATCAGACGCAATTAGATATACTCTTTCAGGTTATGGAGCACATACCCATGGAACTGCAGCTCAAACAGCTGCAGAAAATACAACTACAGGTAGTGCTCATAATCATGGAGATACAACTACTTCAAGTAGTATTCAGCCATTTATTACAGTTTATAGATGGAAAAGAGTTTCATAAAAATAAAATAAAAGAAGGAGGAATTATTCATGTTAAATAGATTAATTAAAATTTTAAATACTGATAGTATTCATAGGAAACTAATTGTAATAATTCCTACAATTATTCTTTTGTCTGGTATTATAATGTCATCATATGGATGGTTTTTAATGAATATTATTGGAAATGATAGTGCAACTCTTAATGTCGTTAAAGCAGCTGATTTAAAACTAAGTTATGTTGATGGTTCAGCTTTAAATGAACAAAATGTATATCCGAATTGGCAGGGAACAAAAACTTTTACTGTTACTAATACTGGAGATGCTGCTGTAACATATAAAATAGCATGGAGAGAATTAAATAATGAATTTTATTATAGACAATATTTGGTATATAGTGCAAGTAGTACAAATGGGGGAGGTAATTTAATAGAAACGCAAATACCTGATTCTGGGAGTCATATTTTAATAATGGGAAATGTTTCAATTGCACCTGGTGTTACACAAGCATATACTATAACATTTCAATATAAAGATTCAGCTGGAAATCAAAATGCAGATCAAGCTAAAACATTAGGAGGAAGAATTGAAATTTTAGATGGTAATTCTTCAACTAACACCCCATCATTAACAACAGGAAATACTCCTCAAATGTCTGTTGGACAAATAGTGCAAAATGTAACTTTAGAAGAAATAATGCAAGAATACTATCCTGTGAATAGTATTTATACAAGCTTTTCAAACACAAATCCTAGTGATTTGTTTGGTGGAACATGGGTAAGTTTTGGTCAAGGAAAAACGTTAGTTGGAGTTGATCCTGAGGATGCAGCTTATTCTACTTCTAACTTAACTGGAGGAAGTAAAACGCATTTACATACAACTCAAGAACATACACTTACAACTGATGAAATACCTTCTCACGTGCATACCATTGCTGCTCAAACAATTTCTGGAGGAAATCATAATCATAGTATGGGTGGACTATGGTCAGGTGGTTCAGGTGGAAAAATTTCTCTTTATATAAAATCATCTGGAAGAAATTCAATTTCTCATAATACTGAATCAAATCCCAACTATGCTCCTGAATATTATCGGGGTTCACATGGACACACATTACCCGAATCAACTACTTCAGCAAACACTACTACTGAGAGTGCTCATGATCATGGAGATACAACTACTGCAAGTAGTATGCAGCCATATGTTACTGTATATATGTGGAAAAGAACTGCTTAAAATAATAAAAAAGATGAATTATTCATCTTTTTTTATTTTTTGATTATATTCATATAGTTGTTTTTCATATTTATTGTTTTTTGGTTTATAATAAATGCTGTTTTTGTTTTTATCTGGTAAATATTGTTGTTTTACATAATAATTTTTATAATTATGAGGATATTTATAGTCGGGTGATGTTGTAGTAATATTTTTTGGTATTTTTCCCGCACTTCCTTTTCTAATATCATTTATTGCATTATCTATTCCCGTAATAGCGGAGTTTGACTTTGGAGATAGTGCAGCTTCTATAACAATGTTGGCAAGTGGAATTCTTGCCTCAGGCATTCCTAGTCTCATAGCAGAGTTTATAGCTGCGTCTACTTTAGGACCTAAGCTAGGATTTGCAAGAGCAACATCTTCATACGCTATAACATTTAATCTTCTGCAAACCATTTCTAAGTCTCCACCTTCTAAAAGCCTTGCTAGGTAGTATAGTGATGCATCAACATCACTTCCTCTAATACTTTTTTGAAATGCACTAAGTAAATCATAATATGAATCTTCATTTTTATCATGAAATATATTTGATTTAGAGTTTATTTCATTTATTTGCTCAATAGTAAAAGTATTCCCAAAACTATAATAACAAAATTCAATTAAATTATAAGCATATCTTAAATCTCCGTTTGATAATGAAGCTATATATTTAATTACTTTTAAAGAGATATTTAAATCAGTTAATGTTTTTTTAATATTTTTAATACCTTTTATAATATCATCATCACTAAGAGGAAGTAACTCAAGTATTCTACATCTACTTCTAATAGCGGGATTTACTGAATGATAAGGATTGGATGATGTTAAACCAATTAATATTACTAAACCACTTTCAATATATGAAAGTAATATATCTTGTTTATCTTTATTCATTCTATGTATTTCATCTACTATTAAAACTATTTCTCCATACATTTTAGCTTCTTCAATAACAACTTCAAAATCTTTTTTTGAATTTATTGTAGCATTTAATACTCTATATCTTATTTTTAAATCATTTACTAAAGCAAGAGCAATTGTAGTTTTACCAATACCTGGAACACCGTAAAAAATCATATTAAATATTTTTTTGTTTTTTACTAAATTAGTTAATATTTTATCTTTTCCAATTAAATGTTTTTGACCTATAACATTTTTTATAGTGTTTGGTCTTAATTTATTTTGTAATAATTCCATTATTCTCACCTAATAATATTATATCATTAATTAATGATTATTAAATAAAAAAATATTTTAATATTTAAAAATATATGTTAAAATCATATTAGAAGAATAGGAGAGATGCATTGTGAAGTTAAACTACAAATTACTTGTTATAGTAGGACTTGTAGTGGCATGTTTATTGCCTATGTTAGTAAAAGCGGAATATAATACGCATACTATCACACTTAATGATATGAATATTAATTCAATAACGGATAATTGGGTTAATTACAAAGTTTCTGATGAAAATCAAATAGGAAGGGTACTTTTATACGAACCTGTAGATGAAAATTATGTTGCTCTTACACCAGGGGATATACAAACCATAACGGATAATTCTGATCCAGAAGAAACAACTATTGTATCTCATACAACAACATTTAGTAATATTTCAAATAAAACATATTATTTGGTTACTGATCCTAGTGAAAATATGGAGTTCACTTCTTTAAGAATAGATGGTTTAGATGTAGATTTACCTGAACCTGTTACTTTAAGTGTATCGGGAACAAATTATAATGCTTATCCAATTACTATAGAATCTTCTATGAGTGAAGATGTAGTAATTGAATTTTGGTTTGAATATATTAATAGAGATCAATTTAATGTAGGGAAAATTGACTTAACATCGGTTGCTGAGGTGAACAATGATACACCTACAATTGGTAAGATTAAAAATGAACAAAATGATACAATCGCGACTATAAAAATCAAAGAAATTCCTAATAACGGAATTCCTAGTTATTTAAATATTTCTACTGATTCATCAATCCCAAATGTTGCTTTTGATGGACAAAATAACACATATACTGCTGAAATAACTGAAATGAGTGGTTACCAAATAGAAAGTGTTTTCTTTGAGGATGGTGATACTCATGGAGGAGGAGGAGTAGCAAGTTACTCAAGATGTAATTTGACTTTTGATGAAAATAATTCTAAACAAGTTAATTATAATTTAGAAAGTAATGATACTAATATACTTAGTGATAATAGAGGATATCGTTTGTCAGTTGAAATGATAGATGAAATACCTGCTAATACAATAACTCTTAAAAATTTAGATAGTGTAGGTGCAGGTGGTGCTGCAAATATAAAAATGAATGAAGGAGGAGTGGTTTCTGGCTCTGTAAAACTACAAAAGTATAATACAAATACTACTTCTTGGGAAACACAATCTATTGAACTACCTTTTACAAATAATACAAAAACATTTACAGGACTTCAAAGTGATGATAAATATAGATTAATTATTACACCTAGCAGTGGATATCAAGTTGATCAATTAAAGATTGACGGAACAATAAATAATACTTGTGTTGATAATTCTTATGATTCTTCATATGTTGGGAATGCTTATACAGTTGATGCACAAGGAATCGCAACATATGAATTTACTGTGAACGACAATGACGTTTATGTTTTAGATGCTAAATTTAATAGTTCAGGAGGAGAAAACCCAACAGGGCCACCAGTTGAAATTAATAAAATATTATTAGATAATGTTTCAAATATTTCTGAAGATGGTAAACAAGGAATATATAAAAACGCAGATAATGAAGAACTAGGAAGAATTAAACTATATGATGGAAGTACTGAATTAGGACTCGTTGAATCAGAAACTAATCCGGGAAGTTATTATATTGATTCTGTTGGAAATTATAAATTAGGTATTATTGAAAATGATAATTATAAATTATTTAGTGTTGAAATATTTGATGAAAATAATAGTTTTGTTGGTGAATATAACAGAAATAATTTTACAAGTGAAAACGGAATGATTACAAAAACATTAGAAAATATAAATATTGATAAAGGATATCAAATAGTTGTTAGATTTTCATTTAAAACTGATATTCCTAACTCATTAACAATTGGTAATATAAATACTAAAAATTATGATACTGGTAATGGTTTAATAAAACAATTTGTTTATAATGATGAAAGTGAAACGGATGAATTAACTACAGTTGCAACTGTTGAATTGTTTGATGTTAATGGTAACATAACTACTCATAGAGCTATTTCTAAAGTTCAAAACTACGAAGCACAAAATAAAAATTTACCAGCAGGAACTTATAGAATAAAAATCACGCCAGAACAAGGTTATGGATTAGAAAGTATTCAACATATTTTAAATGGTTCAACAAACGCTTATAATGCATGTAATAAAGCAATTGATCCTCTTACAAAAGTAATAACATATGATTTTACAATAGAAGATAATGATTATGTCTATATAAAACCAATAGTTGTGAAAAAATTACCTGATTTTAAAATTAATATAGGTGGAACAAACGTCTTTGATGCATCTAATTATAACTTTACTGATGATGCAACTCAAACTGTTTATACAGATCCTGATAATAATTTTGTAATAAATAGAGTAGCATCTAATGATAAATCAGTTAATGGTTTTAGATATGAATTAGTGTTTGCAGAAGATGGTACATCAGATTATATAGAAACAACTGGAGCTGGTTTTCTTGGAATTGTTATAAAAGGAGATAGTAATACTATTAATGCAAATTCAGATGGTTATTCTATAAAGGGTGATTTAAGTGATGATAATAGTTTATTAATGGGTATTATTGAAAATCCTGAATCGAATTTAAGTGATAATATTTTAAATATGTCGGGTGGAATATATGCTGATTATGTGGAAACTAATGGTAAAACATTAATAGTAAATAATGGTAATAATAGTACTTATAGTACTAAAGGAATACATGCTGGGGTTGTAGAATTAAATAATAAAACATATAATATTTATTCATCAGCTTCTATCTTTGAAGGATTAGATGATAACGAAAATCAACTTAAATTAAATTCTAACAGTGGTGTTGTATTAAATGCATATTCTAATTCTACTGATGCCGCTATGATAAATGTGGATTATGCAAAAGTAAGTGAAAATGCATATAATCATATAGAAAATTTATCTGAAAGTGGTTCTTTAGGAACATTTAGTAAACAAGTATTTTATTATGGTAATAATAATTTACAACAACAAAATCAAGAATTCAATAACTTATTAGGTGAGGAAGAAGAATTAGCAGAAACTTCAGATAATTCTTTAGGATATAATTATTCTATTACAAATAGGGTTTTAAATCTTAGATCACTTGCAGGTAGAATGATTAATTTAATTGCTGAAGGAACTTATACAAATGGCAATGTTCTTGTTACTAACGGAAATGGTCATAGAGATACTTTATATGATTCAACATCTAAAAATTCAAGAAGATTTAATTTACACTCAGCAGGTAAAGATTCTCTTGGAGATGTTATTGATATAAATACAACAGCAACCATTAAACCTAATTATGGTTATCAAATAAAAGAACATTCATTTAATATTGAAGGTATAGATACAGATCTTACAAGTCAAACAACACCAGGAGTATATAAATTTCCAACACCTCCAACATATAGTAATAATGAAAATTTAGATTTTACAACTAAAGATGATAATAAATTAAATGTTCAGTTTGAAGAAATAAGTGGTGATAAATTAAATACAACTGATAATAGTGATATTTTTAGTTTTACAGAATCTGATCCAGTTGTATTTAATGAAACAGAAAAATTATTTGGAAAAGTAAATATTACTTTAAGTGATATTTCCACACCTACTAATAGTAGCTCTTGGGTTAATGAAGCTGGTACAAATGAAATACAAAATTATTTTAAAATAGAATTAAAAAACAATATTAAAAAATATGGAACAGATACATATTGGGAAGATATTAATACATCCTCTAATGAATCAAATATAAAATTATTATTAAACAGTGATTTAGAAGATAAAGCAAATTATAAAATACTTTATGAAGATCCATCAGACGGAAGTATAAAAACAATAACTCCTACATATAATAGGACTGATAATATCCTTGAATTTAATACATCTAAATATACTAATTTTGCAGTAGCAACTATTGATGGGTCTGCTCCTGCATCTCCAACATTAGTAAATGAATGGAGTAATAAAAATAAAATTATTATGAACTGGGATGAAGTTGAAGATGCAACTGGATATAATGTATACAGATCAACTAATGGAGGGACTTATGAAAAACTAACTGGTAATCAAACTAAACTATCATCTAAAATGTATTACACTGATAATACAATAGTAGAAGGTAATACTTATTCATATAAAGTAACAGGATATACAACTTTATATGGAGTTGATTTTGAAAGTGATTATAGTAATACTATTAATTTTGATGCTACAAGTACAAAACCAATGTTAGTAAGACAATGGAAAAATGCTTCTCAAAACATAATGAGTTGGCAAGAAATAGAAGGTACATCAAGTTATAAAGTATATAGATCAACTAATGGAGGAAGTTTTGTTGAATTACCTGGGGTAACATTTAGTGGAACTGGAACTAAATATTTCACTGATAATACTATTGAATCAAATAATTCATATTCCTATAAAATAACATCGTTTAAAAACATTAACAATGAAACAATAGAAAGTGATTATAGTAATACAATAGAATTCACTTTAGGCTTAACAAAACCATTGTTAATAAATGAATGGAGTAATAATTCTAAAAATATAATAAGTTGGGATGTTGTTGAAAATACTGAAAGTTATCAAGTATATAGAAAAGCATCTAATGAAAACGAATATTCAAAATTAAATGTTTCGCAAAATAATACACCAAGTAAAAAGTATTTAATAGATAATACAATTGATTCTAGTAAAACATATTCTTATAAAGTTAATGCAATAAAAACAGTAAATGGAAACTCTATTGAAGGAACTGATAGTAATGTAGAAGTGTTTGTTCCAAATTCAACAACACCAACGTTAAATAAAGAATGGAAAACTAATTCAAAGATTATAATAAGTTGGGATAAAATTATTAATGCTACTGGTTATTATTTATATAGATCAGTAAATCAAAATAGTGAAGATTCATATGAAAAAATAGAAAATGCAGTTATAAGTGATGGAGCAACAAAAAAATATTATGAAGATTCATCAATAACACCTGGTTGTAATTATTTTTACAAAGTAAAAGCATATAAAATTGTAAATGGAGTAGAGTATGAAGGTGAATTTAGTAGTCCTTTAATAGTAGATAGTTTTTATAATACAACACCTACTCTTAGATATTTATGGAGAAATTATTATCAAATTGCTATGAACTGGACTCCAATAACAGGAGCAACTGGGTATCTTGTATATAGATCAACAGGAGGAGCATATTCCCCTTATAAATATACTTCATCTACGTCATTAACAGATACTAATTTAAAAACAGGACAAAGATATTATTATAAAGTAATAGCGTATAAACATGTAAATAATTTAGATGTTTCAAGTGAAGAAAGTAATTATTTCTCAGCTGTGCCTTATTTATTAACACCTTCAATATCTCTTTCTAAGTCTGGAAGTAGTAGTATTAAAGTTAAATGGGGTAAAGTTCCTGGGGCATATAAATATCAAATATATAGAAAGCAAAAAGGAAAAAGCTGGAAAAGAATAAAAACATTATCTTCTTCTAAACGTTCATATACTAATAAAGTTACAAAAGGTAAAAAATATTATTATAAAATAAGGGTATATAGAACTGTAAGTGGTAAGAATATATATAGTGCATTTTCTACAACTAAGAGTAAAAAGAGATAATTGTAAATAAATAAAAATAATAATTTAAATATTATTATTTTTTTATTAATATGATATAATTTTTATCATGGAGGTAAAATTAAATGAATGATATTATAAATAATCTTAGTATAAATTTAAATTTAAAAGAAAAACAAATTAATGAAACATTAACTATGTTAAAAGAAGGAAATACTATCCCTTTTATCGCAAGATATAGAAAAGAAAGAACTGGAGGTCTTGATGAGGAACAACTTAGAAGTATAGAAGAAGTATATAATTATGAAGTATCTCTTAAAAAAAGAAAAGAAGACATTATAAGACTTATTGATGAAAAAGGTATGTTAACCTTAGAATTAAGAGAAAGTATTCTTAAATGCTCTAAATTAAATGAATTAGAAGATATATATAGACCATATAAAGAAAAGAAAAAGACAAAGGCAACAGAATCAATAAAAAATGGTTTAGAACCTCTTGCTAAAATTATAATGTCTTTTCCAAATACTAATAAAGAAGAACTAGCTAAAAACTATTTAACTGATAAAGTAAAAACTGTAGATGATGCTATTAATGGAGCTGGTTATATTATAAGTGAATGGATAAGTGATAATGCTTATTATAGAAAATGGATTAGAAACTATACATTTAATACAGGTTGTATAGAAACAAAGAAAAAGAATAAAGAAGATATAGATAAAATATATGAAATGTATTATGAATATAATGAACCTATTAAATATATTAAAACACATAGAATACTTGCTATTTCAAGAGCAGAAAAAGAAGAAATTATTTCTTATAAAATAAAAGTAAATGAAGAAAGAATTCTTTCGTTTTTAGAAGAAATAATTATTAAAAAGAAAGACTTTTCTCTTTATAATGACCTGATACTATTTATTAAAGATGCATATAAAAGATTAATATTTCCAAGTATTGAAAGAGAAATTAAAAAAGAATTATTTGAAAATGCAAGTGATGAAGCTATAAAAGTATTTGGTAGTAATTTAGAACATTTATTACTTACACCACCTTTAAAAGAAATGAATGTGCTTGGTTTTGATCCAGCATATAGAACTGGATGTAAATTAGCAGTTCTTGATAAAAATGGTAAAGTTTTAAATATATCTGTAATATATCCTCATGAACCTGTTAATAAAAAGGAAGAAAGTGAAAAAATATTAATTGATTTAATAAATAAATATAACATTAATATTATTGCTATTGGAAATGGAACTGCATCTAGAGAAAGTGAATCATTTGTTGCAAATGTAATAAAAAAATTAAACAAAGATGTAAAATATATAATAACTTCAGAAGCAGGAGCAAGTGTATATTCCGCTTCAAAACTTGCAATTGAAGAGTTTCCTAAACTTACTGTTGAAAAAAGAAGTGCTATAAGTATTGGAAGAAGAGTGCAAGATCCATTAAGCGAACTTATAAAAATAGACCCTAAAAGTATAGGAGTAGGAGAGTACCAGCACGATTTAAAACAAAAAGAACTTAATGATAGACTGGATTTTATTATTGATAAAGTAGTAAATAATGTTGGAGTTAATATAAATACTGCTTCAAAAACAATATTAAAACATATTTCTGGACTAAATAAAAAGTCTATCGATGAAATAATAAATTATAAAGATAATAAAGGTAAAATTACTTCAAGAGAAGAAATAAAAAATATTAAAGGAATAAGTTCAAAAACATATGAACAATCAATAGGTTTTTTAAGAATATTAGAAGGAAACAATATACTTGATAAAACAAATATACATCCTGAAAGTTATTTATTAACTAACAAATTATTAAAATTACTAAATATTCCTTATTCACTAATAGGTAAAGAAGAAATAAAAGAAATATTAAATAAAATAAATAAAGAAGAAATAATTAATAAATTAAAAACAGATATTTATACTTTAGAAACAATAATAGAATCATTAACTAAAATAATAGTAGATCCAAGAGATAATTTAGATACTCCTATTTTAAGAAGTGATATACTTACAATAGATGATTTAAAAGAAGGAGAAATAATTGAAGGTATTATTAGAAATGTAGTTGATTTTGGTTGTTTTGTTGATATTGGAATAAAAAATGATGCTTTAATTCATATTTCAAAAATAACAAAAGATTATATTAAACATCCTAGTGAAGTATTAAAAATAGGAGATATTGTAAAAGCAAATATTATTAAAATAGATAAAGAAAAAAAGAAAGTAAGTTTAAGTTTAATATAAATATATTATCTTATTTTCTTTTTTTAATGTATAATTATATTAGGAGATAAATATGAATAATGGAACTATAATTAATGAATTTATTATTTATTTAAAAGTAGAGAGAAAATTAAGTGATAATAGTATAAATAGTTATCACGAAGATTTGTTATTGTTTTCTAAAATAATAACAAAAAGTTTATTAAATATAAATACAGAAGACATATTAAATTATTTAAAAAGTATTAAATTAGAAGCAACAACTAAAAATAGAAAAATAACTACATTTAGAGTATTTTATAATTATTTAATGTTTAATAATTTTATTAAAAACAATCCAACAGAAAATATAAAATATATGAAAACAAGTAAACTATTACCTAAATATTTAACAGAAGATGAAGTAAATAAACTACTTAACTTTACTTGTGAAAATGAATATGATTATAGAAACAAAGCAATGATAGAAGTACTTTATAGTACAGGTATGAGAGTAAGTGAACTTGTTAATTTAAAACTAGATGATATTGACTTTCATAATGATATAATAAGATGTATTACCAAAGGAAGTAAAGAAAGAGTTATGCCTCTTGGAGATATTGCAAAACATTATTTAAAAATTTATTTAGATTTATATAGAGCTATTTTATTAAAAAATAATCATAGTGAATATGTATTTATTAATAATGAACATAATAAAATAAGTAGACAAGGATTTTTTATAAATTTGAATAATATAAAAAATAGAGTAGGTATAAAAAAAAATATAACTCCACATATGTTA
>CAZSRL010000003.1:0-45764 GCA_964609615.1 uncultured Muribaculaceae bacterium | reverse complement strand
GCTTGCCTTGTTTTATTGCATTAAATAAAATAAGAAGAGTAGTGGGTATTGAAAAAGAAATAAGTCCCCATACATTGAGACATAGTTTTGCTACTCATTTATTAGAACATGGGGCTGATTTAAGAAGCGTACAGGAACTTTTAGGACATGAAGACATAAGAACCACAGAAATATATACACATCTTTCTAATCATTATTTAAAAGAAAATTATAAAAACTTTCATCCAAGAGAAAAAAAATAAAAAGAGAAATATTTCTCTTTTTATTTTAATTAACCTATCTAGCTGAATTTGAGTTAGAGTTATTACATCTAGAGCTATTAGAACTTGTACTTCTAGAATTTTTTCTAGCAGTACTCTTTGCAGAATTCTTAGCACTATTTTTAGCATTAGCACTATTTTTAGCAGTATTTCTTGCTTTACTCATAATATCTTCACCACCTGTTATTATTATGGACTAAAGTAGGGTATAAATACTAAGAATTTAAAAATAAAAAAGACAATTATTACCAATTTATAACATATATTTAATTGGTGAAGAATATGGAAATATTACCAATTATATTAACTTTAATAGCGGGCTTTTCAACAATACTAGGGTTAGTATTTACTTATATATCTACAAAAAAAGCGGATAGGGTAGTTAGTTTATGTTTATCTTTTTCTGTGGGTGTGATTCTTAGTATATGTTTGTTAGATTTAATTCCACACTCCACTCTAGTGCTATATAAAGAGAGTAGTAGTGGTGTAGTTACTTTTATTTATTTAATTTTATTTTTTTTACTTGGTTATTTTTTAATTTATTTGTTTGAAATATATCAAAAAAACTCCCCTATTAATTTATATAGGGTAGGGATAATATCATTTTTAATTTTGTTTTTTCATAATTTTTTAGAAGGAATTGCAACTTATTCAATGGGTGTATATGATATAAATCTTGGACTACGCTTTACTCTAACAATAATATTACATAATATTCCTGAAGGAATTTTAATATCAGTTCCTATATATTATAGTACTAAAAATCGTTTTAAAGCATTTAAATTTGTATTAGTATCAAGTATTGCTGAACCTATAGGTGCTGTTGTATCATATATAATATTTAATAATATATATACAGAGGTATTTATAAGCTATTTAATGATAGTTATAGTTGGATTAATGTTATCACTTATTATAAATGAAATAATACCTCAGATAAGACAATATAGTGTTTATATAAAGAAAAATATATTATATTTTGTAATAGGTGTTATGTTTATAATAATTAATTTATATATAATTTAACATAATATATATTATAGGAAGTGATATTATATAAAGAAAATAGCTAAATAAATTAGCTACTACATTCTTTTTATAAATATTATTTAATAAGCAGTTCTACTTTCTATCTCTGCTATCTTTTCAAATACTTCTGCTGCATTTTCATTTGTAATTTCATTAAAACCTAATTCTTTTAAAGCTTGTATCTTAACAGTATTAAGTTGTTGAGTACGAGATAGTTTTTCTTCATTTCTACTTTCAATTTCTTCAACAAATCTATTATGACTATCTATTAACTTACTTTTAGTAGCTCCCCCGTTATTATATAAATTAAGAGCAGTAAATAAAATACTTTCAAGCATAAATTGTTCATTTTCATTAAATTTAAACTCATTTGGCTTAATAAAACCATTTGCTTTAGACATATATGCAAAAATATACTTTATTTCTGGTATATTATCTAAAGATTGTAATAAATGATATAAATATAAGAATATATAATATGTTTCATTATTTTTTTCATCAGTAAATTTTTCCTTTATTAAAAAATTTAGATCATTTATTAATGTTTGTTCTTCCTTAGTTAAATTTTTTAAATCAAAATAATTATCTATTATATTACCAGTTTGATTTAACGCTTGATTTAATTTAGCTTCCACTTCTAATAAATAATCAGTTGTAATATTTATATTACTATAATTAATATCTCCACTACTATTCTCTATTCCTAATAATTTTAACAAAAGAATTTTTTTCTCTTTAGGCAATTTATCTATACTATCCATTTCTAAATAATTATAAACCATTTGTCTAGATACTCCTAAATACTTTGCTAATTTAACTTTAGATATTCCTAATTCTTGTATAAGCTCATTTAAATTATTCATTATACAACAACCTCCCTCTACTATCTATACTAATTTTATCTACTATACACTCAAATGTCAAGTGTAAAGTAAATAAAAAAACTTTAGTTTAAATACCAAAGTTTTTTATTATTCTTTCTTACTTCTTTTATAAATCCTCCACCAATACATTCTTCACCTAAATATAGTACACATACTTGACCAGGTGTTACAGATTTTGCATTATCATATTTTACTATTATTTCATCGTTTTCTAAATATTCTATTCTAATAGGAATATCTTCTCCACGATATCTGAATTTTGCTGTACAAAATGTTGGTTTTATTTCACTTATATAATTCATATTTTCAATAACGGCTTCATCACTCATAAGATAGTCATTATCTTCTCCAAATGATATATATAATATGTTTTTTTCTACATCTTTACCAACAACATAATGTTTTTCTTTGTCACCACTAAGACCAACGTTTTTTCTTTGACCTATAGTATAATTCATTAGTCCTGTATGTGTTCCAATTTTCTTTTTTGTTTCAACATCTATAATATCACCAGGATTAGGTTTTAAATAATTAGCAATAAATTTTTGATAGTTTCTTTCTCCTATAAAACATATACCTGTTGAATCTTTCTTTTTAGCTACAATTAAATCTTGTTCAACAGCAATTTTTCTTACTTCTTCTTTTAATAAATCCCCTACTGGAAATAAAACATTTTTTAATTGATTAGGACTAAGCATACTTAAAAAATATGTTTGATCTTTATTATTATCTTTACCTCTTAATAATTTATTACCATTTATTCTAGCATAATGACCAGTTGCGATTTTTTCTGCTCCTAGTTTTTTTGCTTCTTTAATAAAAGAATCAAACTTTATATATTTATTACAAAGTACATCTGGATTAGGTGTTCTACCCTTTTTAAGTTCTTCTAAAAAATATGTAAATACATTATCCCAATATTCTTTAATAAAATCTACTCTATAAATAGGAATAGAAAGCTTATCACAAACTTTTTTAGCATCCATAAAGTCTTGCTCCTGTGGACAAATATCATCTGTTATGCCTTCTAAATCATTATTAATATTAGAATCCCAATTCTTCATAAACAAAGCAACAACATCATAACCTTCTTTTTGAAGTAAATAAGCACTAACTGCGCTATCTACTCCACCACTCATACCTACAACTACTTTCATAAATATTCCTTCTTTTCTAAAGAAATTATAACATAAAAATACTTGTTATACTATTAATTTAACAAGAAAATAATTAATAAATACTTCACTTAAAGATATAATTATTGCAACTATTATAGATATAATAATTATAATAAAGTAATTTTTAATAAGTTTTTTTAAATTATAATTATCATTATTAAATAAAATAGATATAAATTTCTTAGAAAATTTAGTTATAACAAAAATTAGTATAAATAAATATATAATACTTAATATTTCATGAGGAAATATAAATATAATTGAATAAATAACGCCTTTTATTTTATATATTAAAAACATATTAGATATTAAAAATCCTAATAAAAAGCCTTTATAAAAACAAAAAAAATAATTAATTGGAATTAATATAAATATAAAACCACTACACCAAATAATGAAATATAATATAAAATTTTCTAAAAAAGAATCAAAAAAACTATTTGCATAACTAAAACTATTATTATTAATAATATTTATATATTCTTTAATTTCATTACTTATTAATAACTTGTCCATATCATCAATAAATAAAATAAAAATTAAACCAAAAATAAAACCTAATATAAATATAATTAATATATTATAATATTTTTTTATTTTCATAAATTTCACCTAATTAATAATATTAATATATTTCATTTTTATGAATATTATTGTATAATATTAATTAATAGGAGTGGTAAAATGAAAAAGATAATTAAAAAAATAATAGTATGGCTACTTATAATAGCATTAGTAGGTGGCATGCTTATGAGTGTATTATTCTTGTTTATTTAAAATAACTTCATAGTAGAAGTTATTTTTTATTTTAATTATTTTTATCTCCTTCACTTAACATAGTTCTAATAAATATAGCATAACCTTTTGTAACATTATCAACTACTACATGTGTAACTGCACCTATTATTTTCTTATTTTGAACAATTGGACTACCACTCATACCTTGAACAACACCCCCTGTTTTATCTAATATGGTTTTATCATTTATTACAAAACTAAATGCTTTTGATGTATTTTTATTATCTTTATCTATATTAATTATATTTATATCAAAGCTTATTATTTCTTTGTTTTTTAATGTTGTATATACTGTTGCTTTTCCCTTCTCTATTTCATCAAAAGAAGCAACGTTTAATATTTTTTTATTAGGAATTTTATTATATTTTCCATATATACCTTTTATTGTATTCTTATTTATATTTCCAAGAAGCTTATTCTTTTCTATTTCTGCATTTTTACTACCTGGGTTTCCATTAGTACTTCTATCTATACTTTTAACATTACTTTCAAATATACTACCATTTTTCACTTCTACTAGCATATTTGTGTTACTTTCTATTACTTCATGTCCTAAAGCACCATATATTTTTGTATTAGGATCTATATAACTAATAGTACCAATACCATTTATTTCATCTTTTACATATAGACCTGTTTTTAATACCCCATCTATTTTAATTAAGTGCATTTTACTATTAATATATTTATTATTTCTTAGTACTGTTATATTAATATTATCTTCTTTTTTACTATTATTAATTATATTAGTCATTTCATCAATAGAGCTTATTTCACTACCCTCAATAGATATTATTTTATCCCCTACTTTTACACTATCTTCACCTATATATTTTCCATCAACCTTATAAAAACCTACTACCATTAGGCCTTTACTTTTTATATTAATTCCAACGTTTTCTCCTCCTGGGATTATATATTCAGAATACACTAAAGTATTTAACGGAAATATAATTATTAATAATAATGTTACAACAACCTTCTTCATATCAAACACCTCTACTATTATTATTAACAAAAAAACATAAAAAAAATAACCAATTATTTACTTGGTAATAACTGGTTATTAATTATTTACATATTACATTGTTTAATATCACTGCCCGCTACTGTATTTGTTTTTCCATCAGTTAGTTTTAAATTAAAATTCATTTTATTATTTGATTCTTCCATTTTAGTAGATATAATATCATCTATTTTATATTTATTTAATTCTGTATCTTCTTTAAAGTAACTTTTTGAAGTCTTAGTTGTCCATCTATCATTATCCATATTTGCATACATAGATGAACCGTCACTAAATATTACAATCAACATATTATGACCATCTCCACCTGAGGACATACAATTAAATGATTTTATTCTTTTTATATCTTTATCAAATTCTATTTTAATTGCTTCACCATCATTATCATATCCATTTAAAATAATAAAACTTAATTCTCCTTCTTCTTCATTAAAAAGATATTTTTTTGGAACTATATAAAGTATATTTTTAGAAAATGATACTAAACCAAAATTTGTTAATGAAACAATATCATCTAGAGGTAATACTGTTTGTTCTTTTTCAATTTCTTTTGTAATAGTTTTTTTAACTATTTTAACTTCTGGTTTCTTTACAAATTCACTATAATAAATATAAGCTCCTAATAAAACAGATATTATAATAAAAATTATTAAAAATACTGTCTTACCCTTTCCTTTTTTTTCTTCCAAAAAATACGTACCTTCTTTCTATCATAATAATATAATATTTTTTTCATAAATCAACAAAAAAATAGAATATTTTTATTATTCTATTTCAAAGTCTTCTATTTTTTCGTTATCTTTCATTACTTTATTAATTGTTTTAGTAGCATTTTCTAATTTATCATTACAAAATTTTACAAGATCCATTGCTTCTTTATATTTATCTATTGATTTATCTAAGTCTGTATTACCGCTTTCTAAATCTTTTATTATTTTTTCTAGTTTTACTAGTGCTGTTTCAAATGTTTCTTCTTTCATTTATTTCACCTCTTTTACTTTACTTATTATTATACCTGTTTTTATTTTTGTTTTAATCTCATCATTTTCTTTTATTTGGTTTATATTATTTATAACCTTATCGTTAATAGTCGTTATACTATATCCTTTATTTAAAACACTTATTGGATTTAATAATTCTATTTTTGTATTAATATTAATAAATTTATTTTTATAATTATCTAATATATTATTTATATTATTATTTATTTTTTCATTTAATATATCTAATTTTTGTTCTTTTATTTCATAAATACTTTTAGGATTATTTAGTATATAATTTTCTTTATATTTATTTAATCTTTCTAAAGAGTGTTTTACTTTGCTTTTTAAGCTTTCATTTATTCTAATTTTTGTATTATTTAGTTCTTTTTTAACTTCTTTTTTATCAGGTACTGCTAGCTCAGCAGCAGCTGTTGGAGTTGGTGCTCTTAAATCTGCTACAAAATCTGATATTGTAAAGTCTATTTCGTGCCCTACAGCACTAATTATTGGTGTATTTGCATTATATATAGCTCTTGCAACTATTTCTTCATTAAATGCCCATAAATCTTCTATTGAACCTCCACCTCTACCAAGTATTATTACATCAACATCTTGAGTGTCAGCTAATTTTATCATTTTAACTATATTTTCTTTTGCTTCTTCCCCTTGAACTAAAGTTGGAAATAAAAGTGTTTCACAAAGAGGAAATCTTCTATTAATTGTAGTAATTATATCTTTAACTGCCGCTCCTGTAGAAGCAGTTATAATACCTATTTTTTTAGGTAGAGAAGGTATTTTCTTTTTATTAGTTGTAGAAAATAATCCTTCAGATGCTAATCTCTTCTTAAGTTCTTCATATTTAATATATAAATCCCCTACACCATCTTCATTCATACTACTTATAATTATTTGATATTCTCCACTAGGTACATAAGTACTTATTTTCCCTTTAACAAGTACTCCCATACCATCTGTTGGATTAAATTCTAACTTAGATGCATCATATCTAAACATAACTGCTCTTAAACGAGAGTTTTCATCTTTTAAGGTAAAATAACAATGACCACTACTTTGTCTTTTAAAATTACTTATTTCACCCTTTAAATATATATTAGATAACATCTCATCTTTATCAAAAATAGATTTAATATAATTATTAATTTCACTAATACTTAAATACTCTTTATTCATCTACAACCTCATTATTTAATATAGAATCAAGTATACCATTAATCATCTTAGTTATTTTTTCATCACTATATTTTTTAGATAACTCAATTCCTTCATTAATGGCAACTATATTTGGAGTATCATAAAAAAGAATTTCAAACGTACTTATTCTAAGTATTGCTTGATCTGTTTTTCCAAGTCTTTCTATTTTCCAATCAATAATATATTTATTAATTACTTTATCTATATCTTTTTCATTTTTTAATACACCATATACTATATCATTTATAAAATCATTTTTTACATCAATATTTTCACTAATAATATCTTCTATACTATAATCAATATTACTATTTTTATATAAATATATTTGATATAAAATAATCATTGCTTTTTCTCTTAAATCACTTCTATTATATATCATTTCATTCACCTATTTAATTATATCAAACAATAATTAAAAAGACTATTCTTTTTTAGAATAGTCATTAGAAGTAGGATCTCTTAAAATACCTACACTTCCACTAGTATTTCCTTTATATGAAGATTTTTCTTTAATTCTTAATGAAATAGTACTTAATCCATCAGCATACATATCTCCAACAAATTTTTGTCCTTTACCTTCCATATCTATATATGCTCCATTTTTATTTTTTGTTCCATAATTATCAACTGAAGCTTTAATAAATAAATTATTTTTATTAGTAAATTTCATATTATTAATAGTAATATTAGATACAACATTTGTAAAATAAAACATATAATCATCACTATTATTTTCTATAGTAGAGTTTTTAAATATAAATTTTGACTTAATATTTGTTTTATCTAATTCTTTACTATAATTAAATATACTAGATAATTTATTATTAGTTATTTTAGAATTATTAACTAATATATTATTACCATCTTCTACTACTATACTATTACTAAGTAAAGATGTTCCTGTTATTTTATCTGTGATTATATTTGATTTAGAGTAAAACAGCGGACTATTTATATTATTAGTAGTTATTATATTATTAGTTGCTCTAACGTTTGATTCATCTGCTGTATAGTATGCAGGAGAGTTATTTGCAGTAGTAGTTATTTTTGAGTTTTTAATATATACTTTACTATTAACACCTAAACATACTATAGCGGCATTTATTCCATTTACATCACTTATTTTTTTACCTTTAGTATCTCCTGTTTTATTTATAACAGCTCCATTAATATTAAGCTTTCCTCCATTAACAACTAAAAATACAGTTTCATCACTATTAGAACTTTCATATAAGCCACCTTTTAATGTTACTTCTTTTCCATCAACTAAATAAACAGATTTATATGTTATTTTCTTTCCATTATTATTAAAAACATATTCTCCTTTTTTTAATTTAGTATCTTTTACAAATGTTTCAACTACTTTATATTTACTAGCAGTTCCTTTATAATACTTTCCACATAATCCTATTGCTAATAACAGAATAACTGCTATAAAAACAATTAAACAAAACTTTTCTTTTTGATTCATTTTCCTTCTCCTAACTTAAATAATCTAATACTACTGGACTTAATATCATAAGTAGTAGTATAGGTATAAAAAACAATACAGATATAGCACTTATTTTATTTGGCATTTTTGCTATTGTTCCTCTAACCTCTAATATTTTTTTATCTCTTAAAAAATCAACTTGTCTATATAATGTATCTAATATTGAGTTACCAAATTCATTTGATTGTATAATATTAAGTATTACATTATTAATTGTATCACTAGGTATTCTCTCTTTCATGTTTGTCAGTGCTTCCGTTAATGTATTACTATATTTCATTTCTCTTAAAGCTTCTTTAAATTCATCACTAATTTCACTATCTATATTTTTACAAGTAAGATCAAGTGCTTTTTTTAAATCTCTTCCTGTTTCAAGTGACAATGTAAGTACTTCAAAGAAAAATAAAGCTTCATTATCTAATTTTTTAATTCTTTTTTTTATTCTATAATCAAATACAAAGTATTCAAGTAATAAATAAAATGTAACTGTAATAATAGGAGCGTAAAAATAACCTTGTTTAAAAACATAAAGTATTAATATAAATAAAATTATAGATATAATCATTCTAATGTTTAAAAAAGATATTGGATTTAATTTACTATAAATACCTAATTGTTTTTCTTTTTTTATTATTCTATTTACACTCTTTTTAGAATAAATTTTTTCAATTAAACTATTTCTCATATTATACCTCCACCTTAATTATTCTTTTTACTAGAAGTATATATATAATATAAAGTATAAATATAATAAATAGTATAAGTAAACCTATTCCCGTTTTAAATAAGGGAGAAAAATAATCTTTATTAAGTATAAATATAACTAAATATAATATAAATGGTATAACAAGTAATAATTTAAATATAAATAAAGAAGATGATATCATCATTTTAAGTTCATTATTTAGTTTCTTTTTACTAAAGAATTCTTTTTCAATAGCTTCAAATACTTTAACAATATTACCACCAGTTTTATTTAATAAAGTAAGTGATGCGGTTATATATTTAACATCTTCTAATTTTACCCTTTTATAAAACCTATCAAATACTACTTCAATACTAAGACCAAAATTTAAATCCATATATATTTTTTTAAATTCATCACTTATTGGTCCTTCTAATTCATTTTTAACAATTTCAATTGCTTGTGTAATACTTCTACCACTAGAAAATGAGTTGTTCATTATAATAATTGATTTTAATAAATCTTCTTCTATTCTTTTTCTTTTTTTATGATAATTATATTGAATGTATATGTCTATAATAAAAAAGCCAAGAATAAATACAACAAATAATCCAAATACACTAACACCATCACCTTTTATTAATACAGTTAATATATAAAATATAATTAAACAAAAAGATATAAAAAATTTAAGTGATATATAATCCATTGGATTTCTTTTATTTAAATCTTCATATGTTATGTGTTTTTCATATGTTAAGGCATATTTATCAAATATTTTTAGTTTTGATAATACAGCAGAATTTTTCTTTATTATTTTACTTGTTTTATTAAAAAACTTATCTAAAAAAGGAACATAATCATCAGTTACAGGGTTAATTGTATACTTTGAGAACTTTTTATCTAAATAAATATTATGCTTTACTTTAGTAACTAAAAGAAATATTGCGATAAGTGTTGCAATAGTAAATACTTGAATTACAATAATTTCTGATAAAAAACTAATTTGCATAATTATTCCTTTCTATTTTTTAAATATATAATCTATATCTGTTATTCCTTTACTTTTTAATTTTTTTAATACTTTAGGTTTAAAATCATATCTTAAGAATTCTCCATTAACTTCTCCATTTTCTGTAAGTCCATTTTCTTTAAATATAAATATTTCATCTAAAATAATTTCTTCATTTTTTATTTCTTTTAATTCACTTATGCTTACAATTTTTCTTCTACCATCAGATAATCTTTCTATATTTATAACTAAATCAATAGCATTATAAATATATTCACGTACTGCTTTTATAGGGATTTCTAAACCTGCCATTAAAACCATTGTTTCAAGTCTATTTAAGGCATCTATACATGTATTAGCATGCATTGTTGTAAGAGAACCATCATGACCAGTATTCATTGCTTGAAGCATATCAAATGCTTCTTTACCACGAACTTCCCCAACTACTATTCTGTCTGGTCTCATACGTAGTGAATTTATTACTAAGTCTTGAATAGTTATTTCTCCTTGACTTTCATAATTTACAGTTCTAGTTTCAAGTGAAATAACATGAGCTTGATGTAATTTTAATTCAGCAGCATCTTCAATTGTAATTATACGTTCATCATGACTTATAAAACTACTTAGTATATTTAAAAGAGTTGTTTTACCACTACCAGTACCACCACAAACTAAAATATTTAATTTACCTTTTACTGAAGCTTCTAAAAATCTAGCCATATATGGAGTCATAGTACCTATACGTAATAAATCATCAACATCACTTATAGTAGGTTTAAACTTTCTTATTGTAACAACAGGACCATTTAAACTAAGAGGTGGAATAATTGCATTAATTCTACTGCCATCGGGTAAACGAGAGTCAACCATAGGATTTGAAGCATCTATAGTTCTTCCAAGAGGTTGAATAATTCTTCCAACAGTTCTTATAATATGATCATCATTAATAAATGAAACACTTTCATCTTTAATTAACTGTCCATCCATTTCTAAGTATATTTCATCAGGAGCATTAACCATTATTTCTGTTACATTTTTATCTTTTAATAGTTCAGTAAGAGGTCCAAAACCATTTATTTCATTATCTATAAGATTAAATATATGATTTCTTTCCATATTAGATAAATCATATCCTTCTAAAACCATATCAATTTCTTTATTAATAAATTTTTCAATATCCCCATTTTTAGATATTTCACTATCTATTAAAGTTTCAATTATTTTAGTTCTTAAATCATCAAGTAATGTTTTATCTTTAAATATATCATAATCACTAACATCTTTTACTTCACTAGTTTTTCTTTCAATAGAAAAGGCATCTAATAAACTATTTTTCTTCATTTATTTCACCTTCTTTACATTCATTAATTATTTGTTCTAAAACAACAATATCTTTCTTATGTTTCTTATTAATATCAGGGTTTAAAACCGCTATTTTATTATTAAATAATTTATCATTTAATTCTTTTATATAAAAACTATTATCAAGTGTATAAGAAATATCACTTCCTATTATTTTCTTATAATCACTTAAACTAAAATATGTTCCCTTATTTATACTATTATTTAATAATATTTTATAATTATCTATTTTTAAATCTTTAAATATATTTAATATATTTCTTAAATTCTTAGCACACATAACATCATTAACTGCGATAAATATTATTTCATCTACTAAATCCATTGTAGTAAGAGAAATATCATTCAAATCAGTTGAAGTATCAATTAAAATATAATCATAAAAAGATGTTGCTCTTTCAATAATTATGTCTACAAACTTACCATCTATTTTATTCCCTTGTCTTGGATCTTTAGGAGCGCATAATATATCAATATTATCATTATATTTATATACATAATCATTAAAACTTTTATATCTATGATTAGTTAAATCATCTGTTAGTTGGTATGCAGTTTTTGTTATATTATCATCTATAAGCATGCTTAAAGCACCATTAAAAAAGTCGAAGTCAACTAATAAAATTTTCTTCTTCATAATAGATAAAACACCACCTAAAGACATAGTAATTACACTTTTACCAGTTCCTCCTTTAGGAGAGTATATACACATTGTTTTAGTTTTTCCCTTTTTCATACTTTTTCCCTATTTTCTACATCTTTTAGATGAAATATTATATTTTTTAATACCTATTATATTTCCAAATAAACTTTTTTTATAATAAGTAACTTTAATACATTTATTCTCTTCTTTTATTTTAACATCATTAATATCATTTATTTTTAAATAATTTTTAACATCTTTGTTTTCATTAATTGATAAATCAATAATATTAGTTAATTTATTCTTTTCATATGTTATTAATCCAATATCTATAACTAAAGCACATACTGCTAGGAATAAAGGTATTAATATAATAAACATAACTAATGCTTGTCCTTTTTTATTTATCATAATAAGTATTCCTTTTTACTTCTACATTATATGGATTATCAAGTGCTATATTAAGTCCTGGTGTAATAATTTGTACTTTATTATTTATTGTAAAAGTAATGTAGTCTTTACTATTTTTAGTTATTTTAATAGAAGCTTTTTTATTATTCTTTTTTACAAAAGAATTAATAGTGTTTTTACTTTTTCCATCTTTATACATCATAACAGCATCATTAAGAGTATTTTCAAGTGATATTTTAGTATAAATAATCTTCCCAAAATCAATAGCGGTAAATACTAATAATAAAAATATAGGTAATATAATAACAAATTCTACTAACGCTTGCCCATGTTTATTAAACATATTTATCACCCCATACCATTACAAACATCAGTTGCTTTATCCGCTTCAGTAACTTTATATTTTATATTATTTGTATCACTTTGATTTCCTTTAAAATATACATACATTTTAACTTCAGCAAAATAATCTTTACCATCAACTTTAATTGGTTCAATGTAATTTAAATCAACTAATTTTGAAAGAGTTACACAATATGTTGTTTTTTTATCATCTTGATCTAAAAATTCACTAAATTCAATACATTCATCAGATGAACTATCTGCATTAATTCTATTATTACAATCTTGGTAATATAATTTAACACCGTCTTCAATATTAGAGTTTTGTACTGATGTTAAATTTGTTTTTGAAGAGTTTAAATATTTTATTCCTGCTGGAATAACAAATAATAAAATAGCTGCTAAAATAAGAATAGTTGCTAAAAGCTCAATTAAAGTAAAGCCATTTTTATGGCATATCAAATTCTTCATCTATACAATGTCCTTCCCCTACTTTATCGCCTTTTTCGTATTGTTGGCTAACTAAATCGCAGCTTGTCTTAGTAATTGCATCTTTTAAATAACCGCCGAAAATATTAACGACTGCGATTGCAACTACTGCTATCAAAGTAATTATTAACACATATTCAGTTAGAGCCTGCCCATTCTTATTCATAAGTCTCACTCTTCCTATTATTAATTTTATAAAATTTATTAGGATTTGTCAATCAAATATGATAAGATTAAATAGAGGTATTATAATGATTTTAGAAATAAATAATAAAATATATCAAATTAAACAAATGGATACTTTTTTAGAAAAATTAAAAGGTAATATGTTTAAAAAAAATATAAATGAAATATTAATATTTAAAACAAACGCTATTCATACGTTTTTTTGTTTAAAACAACTAGATATTATAATGTTAGATAAAGACTATAAAGTAAAATATATTTATAAAAACTTTCAAACAAAAAAAATAATTTTTCCAAAAAAAGATGTTAAATACACATTAGAATTACCAGTAAATAAAATAGAAAATATTAAAGTAGGAGATATTCTTACAATAAAAAACAAGTAAAATAACTTGTTTTTTTTAACGTATTCCCCTAACATACTCAAATTCAAAATCTAATATTCTAACAATATCTCCTTCTTTTATTCCTGCTTGTTCAAGAGCATCGTCTACACCTATTCTTTTTAATATATGAGCAAAACGCATCTCATCTTCTTCTGTATTTAATTTTGTTTTTTTAGCAAATCTTTCAATATCTTCACCTTTTATAATAAATACATTACCTTCTTTTTTTATTGTAAATGGTTCTTTTTTTTCATACTTATAATAATTGTAATCTTCTTTATTTTCAACAACTATTTCTTTACTATTTTCTACTAGTTCTCCTAATTTATATATTAGTAAATTTAAATTATCTTTTGTAATAGCACTAATAGCTATTATTTCTTTATCTTTATATTCTTTTTTAAATAAATCTAAATTACTTATTGATTTATCAATATCCATTTTATTAGCAATAATTATTTCAGGTTTATTTGTTAATTTATCACTATAATTTTTTAATTCTTTTTTTATTGTTTTATAATCTTCACTTGGATTTTCTCTACTCATATCTATCACATGAGCAATTATTTTAGTTCTTTCTATGTGACGTAAGAATTTATCCCCTAGTCCAACACCTTCACTAGCACCTTTTATAAGCCCTGGTAGGTCCGCTACAACAAAAGATGAATTATTACATCTAACAACACCTAAGTTTGGAATAAGAGTTGTAAATTCATAATCCGCTATTTTAGGTTTAGAATTACTAATACTACTTATAATACTACTTTTACCAACAGAAGGTAGACCAACAAGACCAACATCCGCTAAAAGTTTAAGCTCACAATGAAGTAATATTTCTTCACCTGGAAGACCATATTCACTAGTTGTTGGGGCTTTAATTTTATTACTTTTAAAACTATAATTACCTCTTCCGCCTTTTCCGCCATGAGCAACAATAGCACTCATTTTATTTTCAGTTAAATCACAAATAAAATTATTATTTTCATCCTTTACAATAGTACCAATAGGAACCTTTATAATTAAATCTTCAGCATTAGCACCAGTTTTATTACTACCCTCACCATTAGAACCCTTATTTGCTTTTAAAGTTTTTCTATATTGTAAATCAAGTAATGTGTTTTTTCCTTCATCAGCTTCAAAAATAATGTTACCACCATTACCACCATTACCACCATCAGGTCCACCTTTTTCAACAAATTTTTCATGACGAAAAGAAGTGCATCCATCTCCACCTCTACCCGCTACTACCTTAACATTAACCTCATCAATAAACATAAAAACACCTCTTTATTCTATTTATTATTTTATTATATTTTTCTTTGTCTTATTTGTACTATGTTAGACTTATTTATTTTATTTTTTCTGTATAAATTATCATATTCTTTTAATCTATCTTCTTCTTTTTTATTATCCTTAATAATATCACTTATTAATTTTTTATTAGTAAGCTCATCATTAGAAAAATCTTCTATAAGTTCATTTCTTTTAGGAGCTTTAAAATAACTAGCTATTAAATGAACCTCTCTAGGACTAAGTTTACCCTCTTTAATTGGAGTAAACAAATGAAGCATACCTAAAGTCAATAAAGTTTCAACCTTTTCACCTTTTCTTTTATATCCTTGAGATATCGCATAATTAAAATCTTCAAAAAAAGTAGTTGTTAAATCTTCCTTAAATATAGTGCAATATAATAATGCTTCCTTATATTCATTAACAAATCTTTTATTATCACAATTTCTAATAAAGCCCTTATTAATTAATTTTAAATACTTTTTTAATATTAATTCCTTATTTTCTTCATAACCTTCCATACCAAAACACTCCTTCTTTTTTAATTATACATTATTATATCACATTTCTATATTATTTTTCAAAAATTCTCTTAATATTTTAACCAACGCTCTTTTTTCAATTCTAGAAACATAACTTCTACTTATACCTAATTTCATTGCTATATCCTTTTGAGTATATTCATCACTACCCATTATTCCATATCTCATCTTAATTATTTCTTTTTCTCTATCATTCAATATATTAATAAAATTCTTTAACAAATTAGTCTTTTCCTTTAAATAAACAACATCATTTATATCTTTATGATCAGACTTTAATATATCAATAAACGCTATTTCTTCACCATCCTTATCATAACCAATACAATCATTTAAAGATATATTATTTAAATTCTTTTTATTCTTTCTAAAATACATTAATACTTCATTTTCTATACATCTCGCAACATAAGTAGTTATTTTAGTTCCCTTTTCTAAACTATAAGAATCAATTCCTTTAATTAAACCAATAGTACCTATACTTATTAAATCATCATTATCCTCCATATAAGAATCATACTTTTTAACAATGTGAGCTACCAAACGTAAATTATGCTCTATAAGCTTTTCCCTAGCTTCCTTATCTCCCTCTAAACACAATTTAATATACTTTTCCTCATCCTCTTTATTTAATGGATCAGGAAACACATTTATACTATAACTAGTTGTAAAAAACTTAATATTTTTTAAAAATAATTTAATCTTTTCTAACATAAAAAAACCTCCTAATAAATTATATTAGAAAGAATTGTTATTATCTTAACAAATTAATTTTTTCTTGCATATTTCCTTCATGTAAATATGAAGCAGATACTACTATATCAACATAGTCTTTTATTAAGTCTATAGTCTCATTATTTATACCACCGTCTACTTCAATAAGTGTTTTTAGGTTAGAGTCTATTATATATTTTTTTAATTCTATTGCTTTTTTTATTGTTTTATTATTAAATTTTTGTCCTGATGTGCCTGGGTTTACTGACATTAAAAGTACTAGATCAATATCTTTTAAATAAGGAATTATATGTTTTATACTAGTATTTGGTTTTATACTTATTCCTACTTTTATTCCATAATTTTTTATTAATTTTATAGTATTTTCTATATCTTTAATTGCCTCATAATGAAATGTTATATATTCTGTATTTAGAAGAGCATAATCTTCTATGTATTTATTTGGATTATTTACCATTAAGTGTACATCTAGTTTCTTATTATTGGTTTTTGTAATATTTAATATTTCACTATATGTCCATGTTTTTTCTTTTACAAACTTACCATCCATTATATCTAAATGTATATAGTCTGCATCTGTATCATTTATTTTAAGTATTAATTCTTTTGGTTTTATATTTTGATTTAATATACTAGCACTTACTATCATTTTTTTACCTCCTGTATTAATTTTATATAATTTTTATATCTACTTTTATATACATAATTATTTTGTTTTAATTTTTCTTTAACAGCACAATCTATTTCTTTATCATGCACACATGTTCTATATTTACAACCAAGAGGAAATTCAATAAATGTATTTCTAATATCTTCTTTTGTTATATTATATAGCTCTAATGATGAAAAACCAGGGGTATCTACAATAAATCCATCAAATAATTCAAATAGTTCAACTACTCTTGTTGTATGTTTTCCTCTACCTAGTCTAATTGATACTTCATTTGTTTCTAAACCAAGTGTTTTGTCTATTTTATTAAGCAATGTTGTTTTACCAGCTCCTGTTTGACCAATTAATGCAACAACACTTCCTTTAAATTCTTTTTTTATTTTAGTCTTTTCTGTATTTAAATAAACGCTATAACCAACTTTTTTATAATATTTAATATATTCTTTTACTTCTAATTTATTTTTAGCATCTAATAAATCAAATTTTGTTATTATTATAACTGGTTCTATATGATTTTTATGAGCAAGTATTAAATATTTATCTAATAAATATGATGAAAATCTAGGTATATGTGTACTTACTATAATAAATAATTTGTCTATATTTGATACTAGTGGTCTTATTAATTCATTTTTTCTTTCAAATATTTTTTCTATTACATTATCTTTTAAATTAACAAATACTTTATCTCCAACAAGTGGTTTTATCTTCTCTTTTCTAAATATTCCTCTACATTTACATTTAACTCTTTTTTTATTATTAAGTCTTACTGTATAAAGATCACTATTTATTTTAGTTATAATACCTTCCACTATTGCCCCTCCGTTGTACTAACTGGAGAAGCTGCGACTGTAATAGTAAATTGGTATCCTTTTAATACTTGAGTTCCAGCAGGTCTACTTTGAGAAATTATTGCTCCTTCATCATAAGAAATAGTTTCTTGTGTTTTTACAGTAAGTTTTACATCATTATCATCACAAAATTCTTTTACATCATCTATTGTATAATTTCCTTTTGTAAAGTCAGGCCATTTAACAGCATTTGCTTTTATATAAAGTGTTACTGTATCTCCCTTTTCAAGTTTAGTACCTTTTTTAGGCGCTTGATCGATTATAATATTTTCTTTTGCATCTGAGGTTGTTTCTTTAGTTTCTATTGTTACAGCCAGGCCATTTACTTTCTCAAGTACTGCTTTTACTTCATAAGCATTTTCTCCGATATAGTCTTTTAATTTAATTGTTTCTATACCAGTAGAAATATAAAGTGTTATTTCACTACCTTTTTTTATTTTTCTTCCTATATTAGGACTAGTTTTAACAACTTTTCCTTTTTTATATCTAGAACTTGCTACTGATTTAGATTTATCTGCAACTTTAAATCCTTTCTTCTCCAATTTCTTTTCAGCTTGTAGTTCTGTTAATCCTTTTACATCAGGAATAACTATTTCAGGTCTTTGCAATACCTTAGGAAGTATTATTACAAGTGTAGCTGTTATTACTGCAAGAGCAGCAAGAATTGATAAAATAATAGTAAGCATTTTCTTTTGTTTTGGTGTAGGTTCTTCATTTTCTACTAAATTATCTCTAATATCATTTAATTCTTTTTTTGTTATTACTTTTGTATTTTCTTCATCATCTTCTGGATATTCATATATATATTTTGGTTCATTTTTTCTAGAGTCATCTAATGCAGTTTTTAAATCATCAAACATTTCTCTTGAATCTTTATATCTATTTTTAGGATTCTTAGCAGTTGATTTTATAATAACATTTTCTAAACTTTGAGGTAAGTTTGGTATTTGTTCTTTAGCACTTGGTAGAGGCTCTTTTAAGTGTTTTAAAGCAATTTCTACAGCATTATCTCCTTTATATGGTAACATACCAGTTAAAAGTTCATACATAAGTATTCCCATAGAATAAATATCACTTCTAATAGTACATCCTTTACCATTTGCTTGTTCAGGTGGTAAATAATGTACACTACCCATTACTGAGTTTGTTTGTGTAAGTTGAGTAGAATTAAGTGCCATTGCTATACCAAAGTCAGTAACTTTTATTAATCCATTTTCTAATATCATTACGTTTTGTGGTTTTATATCTCTATGTATTATATAACTAGAATGAGCTGATGCGATTGCATCTGTAAGTTGAAGCATTATATCAACTACTTCTGTTATTGTAAGATGTCCTCTTTTTTTCAAAAGTTGTTTTAAAGTTTTACCAGCAACATATTCCATAACTATATAATATTGTCCATTATCTTCTCCTACATCATACATTTCTACAATGTTTGGATGAAAAAGTGACGATGCTGATAAGGCTTCTCTTTGAAATCTCCTAACAAATTTTTCATCATTAGCGAGATCTCCTCTTAATATTTTAACGGCAACTTCACGATTTAAAATAATATCATATGCTAAATAAACATTAGCCATTCCACCTTCTCCTAATGTTTTAATTATTTGATATCTATCGTTTATTTTTCCTCCCTTAACTATCACTTTCAACACCACTTTCTTTAGATAAATAAGCTATAGTAATATTATCTGTTCCGCCTCTAGCATTACTCTTTCTTATTAATTTATTTGTTTTAGAATCACTACTAAGATTATCATTTAATACTTTTTCTATTTGTTCTATACTAAGCATATTTGTAAGTCCATCACTACATAGTAATATATCATCAATTGTATTTTCAACATCAAATATATCTATATCTATTTTTTCATTAGCACCTAGTGCTTTCATAAGTACATTTTTTTTAGGATGTGTTTTTGCTTCTTCTTCTGTTAGTTCTCCCGTTTCAACAAGTAAGTTAACTAATGTATGATCTTTAGTAACTTTATATAATTTATTATTTTTCTTTACAAATCCACTTGAATCTCCAATATTTCCAAACAATAAATATTCTTTTGTCATAACCGCACATACTAATGTAGTACCCATTCCTTTACTATCTAAATTTTCTTCAGTATATTTAATTATTTTATAATTTATTTCTTTAGCAATATCTTTTATCCAATTAATAGCATCTGTTTTAGTACCTATACTTCCAAGAGAATTAAATTTTTCTCCCATATGTCCAACAGCTATTGATGAAGCAACTTCTCCAGCTTTATGTCCTCCCATACCATCAGCAACTACTAAAAGATATTCATTTGCTTTATTAATAACTATTGTACCAGAGTCTTCATTATGACTTCTTACTTTTCCCGGATCACTTATATAACTAATTTGCATATTACACCTCTTTTTTTGCTCTTAACTGCCCACAAGCAGCATTTAATTCAAGTCCAAATTCTCTTCTTATTGTTACATTTATATTGTTCTTCTTAAGTATATCATAAAATTTTAATATTTGCTCTTTTTTAGATGGAATAAATGAAAATTTCTTATTAATATTATATGGAATTAAATTAATATAAACTAATTTTCCTTTAAATAATTTAGAAAGTTTAACAGCGTCTTCTACACTATCATTTATTCCTTGTAACATAATATATTCTATAGTTACTCTACGATTAGTTTCTTTTATATATTTATCTATTACATCCAATAATTCATTCATAGGATAAACTTTATTAATATTCATTATTTCACTTCTAGTCTTATCATTAGAAGCATGAAGTGAAATAGCTAAATTAACTTGCATTTTTTCATTCATAAACTTTTCTATTTTAGGTATTATTCCACAAGTAGAAATAGTTATTTTTCTACTTCCTAAATTAATAGCTTTATTGTCTTTTAATATTTTAACAAAATTAATTACTTTATCATAATTATCAAAAGGTTCCCCAATACCCATTATAACTAAATTATCTATTCTTTTATTAATATCTTTTTCTACTAATAATACTTGCTGTATCATTTCATAAGTTTCTAAATCTCTTACTTTTTTAAGTCTTCCGCTTTCACAAAAAGCACATCCCATATTACAACCAACTTGAGAAGATACACATATACTATTACCATAATTATGTTTCATTAAAACTGCTTCTATATAGTTATTATCATTTAATTTAAATAAATATTTTATAACATCTTTTCCTATTATTTTTTCTTCTATTTTAATAAAATTATTTTTTATATTACACAATAAAAAATCAACTAATTCTTTTTTTAAATTAGTCATTTTTTCATATGAATAAATATTTTTTTTATAAACCCAATCAAATATTTGATCAGTATTATATTTTTTAAAATTATTATCCATTAAGTATTCATTTAAATTTTCATATGTATAATCAAATATATTCATATTAACTCTCTAAACTAACCTCTATATTTACTTTATCTACATTATATATTTTAAATATATATAAAACTTCTTCTTTTTTATTATTAATAACTCTATATACTTCACTCATATCTAATGTAATAGTTATTTCATCATCATTATAAGTAATAGAGTTTTGTATTTTAGTATTTTCTGTATCTATATAATTTGTTAATTCTATACTATTATATATTTTTAAATATTCTTCTAAATTTATATAAAATATTTCTTCTTTTAAATTATCTTTATCTTTAATAGTTGTTTTATCAACTGTTTTAAGTAAATTAATTACATTATTAATATTAGTAAATACTTCTTCTTTATCTTCATATAAATAGTTATTTTTTACTCTTTTAAATTTGTTTTTATCATTTAAAATATAATAATAATTATTATTTATATAATATACTTGTTTATTATTTTTATATGTTTTAGTTATTAAATTTTGATCATTATCTAATTTACCTTCTATTTTTAAACTAGTACCAAAATCATATAAATATTCATAATTATCTTTTTTTAAATAATTATTAACTCTTTTTGATACACTTATTTCTTTTGTAGTATTTGTTTCATTATTAGTTGTTTTATTTTTTTCAATATTCTTGTTTCCATTAATTAAAAATATAAATAAAAATATAAAAAATATACCATATACTATTAATATAGTAATTGCTTTTTGTTTTTTTTGTTCTGGGGTTAAGTATTTTTCTTCTTTATTCCTTTTAAACATTAACTTTTTCTCCTTTTATTTCTTTTATATTTATTCCATTTAAATAATCACGTACTAACATTTCTTTTTTTCCTTCAGGTTTTATTTTAGTAATAATTAATTCTGTATCAGAGCAAGATATATTAATACTATCTTTATTTATATTTGTAATTATACCATATTTTTCATTAATTTCATTACCTATTTTACATTCTATAATTTTTATTCTATTATTATTTAATGTAAAATAGCATCCAGGAGTTGGATTCATTGATCTAATTAAATTATATATATTTATACATTTATCATTAAAAGTAATTAATTCATCTTCTTTTGTTAGTTGTTTAGTAAATGAGGATAATGATTCATCTTGTTTTATTCTATCATTTTTTTTATTAAATATTAAAGGCAATACTTCAATTAAAAAACTTGAAGAAATACTTGCTAATCTATGTTTTAATGTAAAAACATTATCATTAAAATTTATTTCTACTTCTTTTTGTTTAATTATATCTCCTGTATCTAATGTTTCATCCATATACATTATAGTAATACCTGTTTTATCATCTCCATTTTTAATAGCGGTATTAACAGGAGTTGAGCCTCTATATTTAGGTAGAAGTGATGGATGTATATTTATACATCCATATTCTGGATAATCTATTATTTGTTTTGGAATTATTTTTCCATAATCACAAGTTATTATAATATCTGGTTTTAAAGATAATATATTTTCTACTTCATCTTTTAGTTTAATAGGAGTAAATACTTTTATACTATTTTCTAAAGCAAATTGCTTTACATCACTTGGAGTTAATATTTGTTTTCTACCAACTTTTGTATCTGGTTTTGTTACAACAGCTACTACATTTGTATACAGAATTAATTGTTTTAATATTTCTACTGAAAAATTAGTTGTTCCTATAAAAATAACTTTTTTATTTTTCATATTATTCACCCATCTTTATTTTACTTGCTTTTTTTAATGTTTCATTTGTTTGTTTTACTATGCTTTGTATTATATCATTTACACTTTCTTTTTTATTAAGTACTCTTATTATTTGACCAGCCATAAGTGATCCATTTTCTATATCTCCTTGTACTGCTTTTTCTAGGGAACCTAATGTTAGTGCTTCTAGTTTTTCTTTGTCCATTATATTTTCTTTTTCTAAGCTAATAAACTCTTCTGTCATTTTATTTGGAATACATCTAACTGGTGTATTTAAAGTTCTTCCTGTTGTTATAGTATCTTTACTATTAATAACTATATCTTTATATTTTTTATCTATTTCACATTCGTTTGCTAATAGGAACCTACTTCCAATTTGTACTCCAGAACAACCAAGAGTAAGAAGAGCCGCTACTGTTTGTCCATCACTTATTCCACCTGCTGCTATAACTGGTATTTTAACAGTATTTAAAACACTTTTAACAGCAACTAAAGTACTAATCTCACCAATATGTCCCCCTGCTTCCATTCCTTCTACAACAACTGCATCACAGCCTAAATCTTCCATTTTTTTAGCAGTTATTTCATCAGGTACTACCGGAATAATTATAATATTTGCTTTTTTTAGTTTTTCAATAAATTTTTTTGGAGAACCTGCTCCCGTTGTTACAACAGATACTTTTTCTTCAATAACTATATCAACAAGATCATCAATAACAGGAGATTTTAAAAATAAATTTACTCCAAATGGTTTATTTGATAATTCTTTTACTTTTCTTATTTCTTTTCTTAGTTCCTCTTTATTCATTGCTCCTGATGCTATAAAACCAATAGCACCAGCATTACCTACCGCACTAACTAAATTTGATAAAGTAATTCTACTCATCGCTCCACAAAATATTGGATATTTAATATTTAATAATTCATTTATCATTTTATTTCTCCTCTATATTAAACTAAGTGGATTATTATTAATATCTACTACAACATTATTTGATTTATATATTTCATTAAGTTCTAATAATACTCTATTTAATATTTTATCACTTTTATATTTAATTAAAATACTAAAATGATATTTATTATTCATTTTAAACATAGATGCTGTTGTTGGACCTAGTATTATATGTGTTTCATCTAATTTATTTTTTAAAAACAATAATACTTTATTTGCTTCTTTAGAAGCAATAGTGTAATCACTACTTATAATTTTTATATTAGTTAAATAATAATATGGAGGATATTTTAATTTTTTTCTTATATTCATTTCATAATTATAAAAACCATCATAATCATTATTTTTAACATAATTAAGTATTTTATTATCAGGATTAAATGTTTGAATACATACTTCACCTTGTTTATTACTTCTTCCACTTCTTCCAGAAGTTTGAGAATAAAGTTCAAAAGCATGCTCACTACTTCTAAAGTCAGGTATATTAAGTACTGCATCTGCATTTATTATTCCTACTAGTGTAACATTAGGAAAATTTAATCCTTTAGATATCATTTGAGTACCTACTAATATGTCATATTCTTCATTTTTAAATGAATTTATAATTTTTTCATGAGCTCCTTTTTTACTTGTTGAATCAAAATCCATTCTTAATACTTTAGCTTTATATTTTTCTTTAATAATACTTTCTAGTTTTTCTGTACCTAAACCAACGGTTTTTAAATTTGATTCATTACAATTAGGACATATTTCATTAAATACTTTACTATATCCACAATAATGACATCTCATAGCGTTAGAACTTTTATGAAACGTTAATGAAATATCACAATTAGGACATTTATATACATAACCACAGTTATTACAACTAACATATGTGTTATATCCTCTTCTATTTAATAGTAAAATAACTTGTTCATGTTTATTTAATCTATCTATTATTTTATTATTAAGTTCATCACTAATAATAAAGTTTCTTTTCTTTATTTCATTATTCATATCAATTAAATTTATATTAGGCATTTTTATATTATTAATTCTATTATTTAATTTTAATAATTTATAAACACCTTTTTTTGCTCTTGCATAACTTTCTAAACTAGGTGTAGCACTACCTAAAACTAAATTACAATTATTATACTCACATCTTTTTTTTGCAATATCAATAGCATTATATTTAGGAGTTGATTCTTGTTTATAACTACTTGATTGTTCTTCATCAATAATTATTAAACCTATGTTTTTTAAGGGAGCAAAGATAGCACTTCTAGCCCCTATAACAACATTAACCTCATCGTTTAATATTCTTCTATATTCATCATATTTTTCTCCTTCAGAGAGTTTAGAATGAAGTACAGCTACATTAGATGAAAACTCACTTACAAACCTAGATACTATTTGAGGAGTAAGACTAATCTCAGGTACTAACAAAATACAACTTTTATTATTTTTAATAATAGATTTAATTAATTTAATATAAATTTCAGTTTTACCACTTCCAGTAACACCATGTATTAAAAATACATTGTTACCATGTGAATTATTAATACTTTCAAATACTTTTTCTTGTTCAGTAGTTAAACTAACATTTATTTTTTTACTACTATTAAAAGATAAACGATTTACTTCATCTTTTACTTCATAAATAATACCTTTATTAACTAAATTCTTTACACTACTTAAACTATAATTAGTTTTAAGAACCTTTTTTTTATTTAATAAATCTTTTAATATTTTAATTTCTCCAACATTTCTTTTATATTTAGTTATATATTCTTTTATTAAAATATTATCACATACTAATAAATAACTAATATATTTTTTATTAATATTTACTTTATCTTTTGCTTTTAAAGCTTTTGGAAGCATACAAGAGTAAGCACTTATTAAATTACAATAAGTGCTATTTTTAATAAATACACCAAGTTTTAATAATTCTTCATTTAAAATAAATTCTTCATTAACAATACATATAATATTTTTATATTTTACTTTATCATCAAATTCATTTTTAATTCTTAAAACAAATCCTTCAACATATGACTTACCAAACGGTACTCTTACTTTATTACCTACACTTAATTTTTTTTCCAAATTAAAAGGAACTAGATAATCAAAAGTTTTATCTAGTGATTTAACACTATATTCTATTAAAACCTCTGCGATCATAATTCCTCCTATATTATTTTAAATATACATTATTAGAAAACTCATACTTTAATGTAGTAGTGTCTCCATGACCTGGATAAACTTTAATTTTAGGATCATATTCTTTAATTAGTTTAATACTTTTTTGCATTTCAACTCCATCACTATCTTCAAAATCATATCTACCTATGCTTTCTTTAAATAAAAAGTCTCCAGTAAACATTATCTTTTCTTCTTCAAAATAGAATGTAACACTATCCATTGTATGACCAAATGTAGGTACTACATTAAAACTAAATCCTCCTACTTTAAAACTCTTTTCTACATTGTTAAAATCATATATTTTAGTTTTATATTTACTAACAAAATGATCAAGTACACCAATGTGATCAAAATGATGATGAGTAACTAATATACCATTTACTTTAAGTTCATTTTTTAAAATAAACTTATCTATTTTTTCTTCATCACTACCTGGATCTACTATTAAGCATTTTTTATCATCATATATAACATAACAATTTTCTTCTAAATATCCAGTAACTATTTTTTTAATCTGCATATAGATTATCTCTCCCTCGCTTATACATTATATGATAATATAACCATTTTGTAAAGTTTATTGTTTTAAAACAACTCTAATAACTGGTCTAACTTATCTATTACTTTAAACCCTTTTCCGTTAAGTTTATTATTAAATCTAACTCCAATACCACCAGATGCTTCCCATTGTCTTAAATTCCCAGCATAATCATCTACTAATATACTATCTTTGGTATGTATCATATCAGTTTTAGATACTGTTTTTGGAACTAGAATCATTGTAATATCCTTAAAATGTTTTCTTATATATTTAGTTTTAACTATACCTTCATCTAAACTATTAATATGAGTTAATATACTTATATTAAATCTTTTTGATTTAATTAACATATTAATACAGTTAATACTATCATTTAATATATAATCATCTTTTATTATTTTTTTAAAATCAAAATTCTTAATCGCATCTCTAACCTCAGGAGTACTAATAGTTTTATCTATACCTAAACTATCTAAATAACTATATAATGGAGGTATAGTATCTAAAATAACTCCATCAAAATCAATATATAAATTTTTCATAAACACCACCTACTTTAATATTATACATTAATATGTATTATTAATCTAATAATTTGTTTGGATAATCAGATATTATATAATAATCATCTCTTATATTTATTATATCTTCTTTAGAATTAATAGTCCATATAAATAGTTTTTTATTGTTTGTTTTTATATCTTTATTTAAAAACATATAATTTATACAATTAAAATCAATTATATTATTATAATAAATATTTTTAAAAGAAATATAACCAAGTAAATTATTTATATATTTATTTAAATCATTTATTATTTTTTTATTAAATGAACATATATATATAAGTTTATTTATATATTTTTTTATTAACTTTATAAATTTTTTTCTTACCTTTATATATTCATCATAAGAAAACTTTATTTCTAAAAGTAATATTTTATTTGTTTTTATATTTAAAACTTCATCTAAAGTAGTTATTTTAGAAGGATATGTTTTTGTCCAAAATTATATTTTAATAACTCTTTTAATGTTAAGTGATTTACTAAACCAGTACTATTAGTAACTCTATCTATATAAAAGTCATGTACTAAAACAAATCTTTTATCTTTAGTTACTCTAACATCAAACTCTACTCCACTTATATAATTAAGATTTAAAGCATATTTAATCCCCTCTAAAGTGTTTTCTTTATATTTACTATTAAATCCTCTATGAGATATTAAAAACAACATACATCACCTAATAATAATATGAAAAGAATAATAATTGTATTAATTATTATTCTAATATATCATCTTTAGTTTTATAAAATATTTTACCTAATATTTCATTCATAACATAAATATTATCCTCACTTATTTTTAAAAAATATCCATCTAATAATAAAAGTTTTTCACTTAATAACTGCTGTATATTAAAAATATCTTGTATATTTTCATCATATAAATCAAAAAATTCTTTAATATTTATACCCTTAAGTTTTCTAAGACCTAACATTACATAATTTTCCATATCTTCTTTCTTAGATAAAAACAATTCCTCTTTTTTATATAATTTATCTATATAATTATTCATATTTTTAGTATTTTCATATCTAATATTATTAATATACCCATGAGCAGATAACCCAAAACCATAATATTCTTTATTTCCCCAATATTTTAAATTATGTTTTGATTCTTCATTTTTTTTAGCAAAGTTACTTACTTCATAATGATTATAACCATTATGAAGTAATGTTTTACATATTTCATCATACATATCTCTATCTAATTCTTCAGATATGTTTTTTTCACCTTTTACTTTTAATAAAGTATTATCTTCAATCATTAAAGAATATGTACTTATATGTGGTATGTTAAGTTTTAATATGTTTTTTACCTCACTTTTTAATACTTTCATAGATTCACCAGGTATAGCGTATATTAAATCAACATTAATGTTATCAAAATAACTTTCTTTTACTAATTTAATTTTTTCAAATATATCTTTTTTATTATGTTTTCTTTTTAAATAATTTAAATTATCTTCATTAAAACTTTCTACACCTATACTTATTCTATTTACTCTATTTTTATTTAATATTTTTAATAATTCTTCATTTATATCATTAATATTACACTCAAAAGTAAATTCAAATATATCATGCATATTAAATATCTTTACTATATCAAATAACTTGTTTAATGAGTACATATCAAGAGAACTTGGAGTACCTCCACCTATATATATAGTATCTATAATTTCTCCATCATAAGTGCTATTTATTTCATCTTTTAAAGCATTCAAATAATTATTAACAAGCTCTTTATTATATAGACATTTAGTAAATGCACAATAAGAACAAATACTACTACAAAATGGAATATGTATATATACACTTTTCATAACTACCACCTACTATAAACATTATAACATAAAAAAATAAACAAAAAAATAATAATAAAAATTATTATTTAATATCTTTTATTACTTCTTTAATTATATTTAAAGAAGTTATTTTATCAGAGCTCTCTTTTATTTCAATTAACTTTAATCCTTCTTTTTTTAAAATATATAGAGATGAATAAATATTTAATTTATTATCTTTATTATATGTATTATCAGTATATATTATAAAGTTTTTATTAGTTTCATTATCTTTATAAGTTGCAATTACTTCACATATTTTATTATCTACTAAAAAATTATTTTTCAATTATATACCTTCTTTAATCTTTAATACTTTTTTTATTTCTCCATATTGTTTTACAAGTACAGAATTATTATAAGATGGATCAACATTTTCTTCATGAACACTCATTATTTTATCATCAATTATTTTTAATTTACACCCTAGAGGAGCATAATATACTTCGGTACCATCACTATGTTTTATATAAACTGGATCAGTAATAGTAGTGTCAATTTCATTTTCAACATAGCTAGCATATATTCCTTCATTTTGATTATTAATATCATCATTAATAGCATTTATTTGATGATCAACACCAAATATCGTTACAAATGGACATATTTTTTCATTATGATTAATTGAAGTTTCTAAAATAGAAAGTCCGCTTCCCATTAATGAAAGACATACTACTCCTACTCCTGTATATTTAATTATTTTATCTTTTTTCATGTTTTCCTCCTATATAAACTATAAATAGTTAATGAAATTTATTCTAACAAATAACTAAAGATTAATCAATTGTTTTTATATAAAAAAGATGAAATTAATCATCATTTTTTAGTATTGATAGGAATGCATCGCTTGGTAAATCTACATTACCTATTTGTTTCATTTTCTTCTTTCCTTCTTTTTGTTTTTCTAGTAGTTTTCTTTTTCTTGATACATCTCCTCCATAACACTTAGCAAGTACATTTTTTCTCATAGCGGGTATTGTTTCTCTTGCGATTATTTTTGAACCAATACTAGCTTGAATAGGTATTTCAAATAGTGTTCTAGGTATAATTGTTTTTAAGTTTTCAACAATCTTTCTACCTCTTTGGTAAGCAAAATCTTTATGAGTTATAATGCTTAGAGCATCCACTATTTCTCCATTTAATAATATATCAAGTTTTATTAAGTCACTCACCTTATATTCAGTTGGTTCATAATCAAATGAAGCATATCCTTTAGTACATGATTTTAATTTATTAAAAAAATCATATATAATTTCAGATAAAGGAAGTTCATAAACTAAGTTTACTCTGTTTTTATCTATATATTCTGTTGTGGTATATATTCCTCTTTTTTCTTCACATAATTTCATTATTGCTCCAATATATGTGTTTGGAACATATATATTAGCAAGTACATATGGTTCTTTTATAGATTTTATAAAAGTTGCATTAGGAAGTTTAGTAGGACAATCTATTTTTAAAACACTATTATCTGTTTTTACTACTTCATAAATAACAGAAGGAGATGTTAAAATAATTTCTATATTAAATTCTCTTTCTATTCTTTCTTTTATTATTTCCATATGAAGTAATCCTAGAAAACCACAACGAAAACCAAATCCTAAAGCAAGTGATGTTTCTGGTTCAAATACAAATGAAGCATCATTTAATTTTAATTTTTTTAACGCTTCTTTTAATAATTCATATTTTTTACTATCTATTGGATATATACCAGAAAATACAACTTGTTTCATTGGTTTATAACCGGGTAGGGAAACACTTGTTTTATCACTTTGATGAATAATTGTATCTCCTACATTAATATCATCTATCTTTTTAATACTACAACTAATATAACCTACCATACCACTAGTAAGTTCATTTAATTTTTTTTCATGAGGAGTATAAATACCTAACTCTAGTACTTCATAAGTAGCGTTATTAGACATCATTTTAATCTTATCTCCAACTTTAATTGATCCGTCCATTATTCTTATATGAGCAATAACTCCTCTATACGAATCAAAGTAAGAATCAAATATAAGTGCTCTTAAACTGTTACTTTCTTCTTTTGGTGCTGGGATATTTAATATTACACTTTCTATAATCTTTTCAATTCCTTCACCAGTTTTAGCACTACACGCAATAATATCTTCTTTTTTAAAACCAAATGTTTCAATAAGTTCATTTGTCACTTTTTCTATATCTGCGTTTGGAAGATCTATTTTATTAATTATTGGTATTATTTTTAAATTGTTTTTAAGTGCTAGATAGTAATTTGCTATTGTTTGTGCCTCTATTCCTTGTGAAGCATCAACTACTAATAAAGCCCCTTCACAAGCTGCTAAACTTCTACTTACTTCATAAGAAAAGTCTACATGACCTGGGGTATCTATTAAATTTAATTCATATATAACATTATCTAATTTATAATTTAAACTTACTGCGTTTAGTTTAATTGTAATTCCACGTTCTCTTTCAAGTTCCATTGAATCTAACATTTGACTCTTTAATTCTCTTTCACTTATTGCCCCAGTTGCTTCTAATATTCTATCAGCAAGAGTACTTTTACCATGATCTATATGAGCAATAATTGAAAAGTTTCTAATATTGTCTTTTTTCATCTTCTTCACCTACAAATAAGTATATCATATAAACAAAAAAAGACTAAGTATTTTAGTCTTTTTATAATTAAATTGTCTTTTTTCTAACAAAAACTTTTGAATCTTGTCTTAGTTGTTCTTCTCTTATTTTTTCATTTAATATTTTATCATGTTTATTCTTTTTTATTTGTGATGTTGCGGCCATTGATCCTTGATATAGTGCAAGTGCAGATATAGCAGCAGCACATACATATATAGCAGTAGGTTCACCAGATGATAAATCATTTTCTCCAAATGCTCCTAAACCAAATAAAACTATAGCTCCAGTTGCATCTATATAAAGATTATTTAAACTTTCTTTTATTTCTTTTGTATATTTATTATTTACTTGTACTCTTCTTTGAGCTAAATAATCAAGTCTATTTTCAAAAACATCATTTTCCAAATTAGAATTTTCTATATAATTAAATACATCTTTTTCTGCAAACTTATCTCTATGTAATAAATTAATAGTAAAAATCATTTCATTAATTGCGTTTTTAGATATTTGATTATGAATACTTTTATCAGGTTCTGTTGCTAAAACATCAAAATAATCTTCATAAGTTTCATTTAAATCTTTTACAAGTTCTCTTTGTGTTGAACTTGTTGTTATAATTTTAGTATTTACATTATATATTGTTTTCCATAATTCATTAAAATCCACTCCATTTATTTCAATACCTTCATAAATATCATGTAATTTATTAATTGAGTTTTCAAGTAAAAGTACTTCATTTTCTAATTTAGTATTATCCATTAAAATACCTCCTTTAAAAGTTAATATATAATATCATAAACAATTATAATTGTCAATTAGCTTAAAAACTTAGCTATTACTCCAAACGTACTTTTTATTCCTTTTACCATTACCCTTTGTATTATATCACTTGTGTAATATCCAAGAGTACTTATATTATTATTATAACTTTTAGAATCATTATCTATATAATCACTTATAACAATATCTTTACCCTCAGCAATGTCTTTTTCAAATCTTTTCATTTGAGTTTTTGTTATATTCATCTTATTATAATTCTTTACTTGGTAATAACCACTTGCTTGTGATATATAAAAAGCTAAATATATAAGAAAAAACATAATCATTATATATAATAAATATTTTTTATAATTCGTTTTTTGTTTTTCCATTATTATCTCCTATATATATACTTAAACATTCACTTAGTATATCTAAAGTATTATCTACTTCTTCTATTTCATTTTCTATACCACCTATTTCTATTACAATTACATATTCACTTATATCTTGATTATATATTCCATTTACTTTTCTTCCTCTTTTTTTATTAATTCCTCTTGATATACCTGGGATTTTATATTCTAGTATTTTATTAATATCTTTTGAAACAATTAAATTTTTTTTATAATTTTTATGTTCCATACCTATAATAAACATTACTCTAGCATATTTTTTTCCTTTATATTTTATAGTTGAGTTTTTATACTTAATTGAATCTCTATGTATATCTATATAATATTTAATTGATTTATTATTATTTTTTGTTTTTGTTAAAAAATATCTACTTGCTTTATATGAATTTTTATACTTTAGCTTATTTTTATTTATATATTTTTTCATATTCGCAGTTTCTACTATTGTAGGTAAATCTTTATTATTTAGTTTTTCTTTTAACATATATGACGCTATTAAAACATTTGGTTTTACATTATAATCATTAGTTATTTTAGAAGAATATTCTTCTAATTGATGTGTGTTATATAAGTAAATAATAGGTTCATTTATTTTTTTAGGTTCTGGATCTTCTACATAATCTGTATTACTATCTTCATAATTATAATTATCTTCCACTTCAGAAAAAACACTTAATTTCTTTTTATTAACATTCTTATTTAAAGATGCATATATTATATTTTCCGGGGCATTTAACCTTAACAAGGTATTAGTAATCTTTTCTTTAGTTTTGTTTGTTATATTGCTTAAAAAACTGTTTATCATTATATCTTTATTATTAGATAATAAAGATAGTGATAAACTAAAAGATATAATAGTAATAAGTAAGTATAAATATATTTTTTATTACTTCTTTTTTTTGATTTGAATCTTTTTTTCATTTTTTTCACCTTTATAAATTATATATTATTAAATATAAAAAAATTGTAGAATAAAAAGTTTTAATACAAATATTGCTTTTTAGTTAAAATTTTGTTAAAATCTTATTTGAAACGGAGGAATTATAAATGGCAAATATTAAAAGTGCTAAAAAGAGAATTAAAACTATTAGCAAAAAGAAAGAAGCAAACAATATTATAAAGTCTAGTATGAGAACTTCTATTAAAAAATTAAATAAAATGATTAGTGATAAAGATAAGAAAAACGCTGTTGTTTGTTTAAACGAAACTATTAAAAAAATAGATGGTGCTTGTTCTAAAGGAATATTAAAAAATAATACAGCAAGTAGATATAAATCAAAACTTACTAAAAAAGTAAATGATATGAAGTAATTATTTACTTCTTTTTTAATTTATATTTAAGGAGGAAAAAATGAAAAAAATATATAATATTGTATTAGTTATATTATTATTTTCTATCATATTAATAGTTTATTTTAATATTGATAAAATAGTTATTTATAGTAAAAAGTTTTTTAAAGCAGATAAAACTATATATTTAAAACAAGAAAATAATTATAAAAGAGAATATTCTTTAAGTAGATATAAAAACTATACTACTAAAGAACAGTATGTTCCTTCTAATAAGTTTGATTTAGAAGAAATAATATATAACGTACTTAATAATGGTTGGTCTACATTTACTTTTTATTGCCCTGATGAATATACAACTTGTGAAAATGATATGGAAGAATTAAGTAATAATAAAGTTACATTAAGTGGTATTAGTAATTATGTAAGTCCATATAATAGTTATAAAAATTTAAATACTAAAATGTATGTAGATGGTAAAATTGAATTAGTTATAGAAAAGAATTATACTGATGAAGAAATAACAAAAGTAAATGATGAAATTAAATTATTAACAACTAGTCTAAAATTAGATAATTATAGTGCTAAAGATAAAATAATAAAATTACATAATTATTTACTAAATAATTCAAAATATGATAAAACTAGAAGTGAAACAGGAGTTAGTTCTTATTCATCTAATAAAGCAGTAGGAACGCTTTTAGAACATTATTCTATATGTAGTGGTTATTCTGATTCACTATCTTTATTCTTAGATAGATTTGACATACCTAATATTAAAATAGCAAGTGATAAACATGTATGGAATTATGTATATATTGATGGTTCTTGGTATCATGTTGATCTTACTTGGGACTTACCTAGCGAAAGTAGTGATAAAATAAGTGATACTTTCTTATTAATAACAAATAAAGAATTAGAAAAACTTGATACAACAGAGCATAGTTATGATAAAACTTTCTATATTGAAGCAAAATAAAAGAGCAAATATTTGCTCTTTTAATATTTCCTTACTTTTGGTTTTTCAATTAATTTAGAACTATTATAAACATCATTTATACTACCATTAAAATATAAATATTCTATTACACTATCATATAATACTTCTTTATATTCATCACTATTATCTTTCTTTTTAACATATGCTTTCATACCACCATCAGTTTTTAATACTTCTACTAGTTTAAATAAATAATTATCTTGATCTATTAATATTTCACTATTAATTTCACCTGTTTTAATAACTTTATTTTTATCTGGATATTCAATATAATCATATTTATTAATTCCTTCAATAGTAGTTTTTTCTTTATTATCTTTTAATACTTCTACATTAAATTCCATTTCTTTTGATCCTTCAATAGTATCTTTATTAATATGTTTAATTACATGCTTTTTATTAACATCTATTATTTGAATAGTGTTATTACCTTCTGACTTAATAAGTCTTTTAACATTTGTAACTTCTTTATCCTTAGTTTCAATCATTATTTCATTATCATCTAATACTATTTTAGATGATGCTTTATCATCTTTTATTAAAAGAGTTGTATCATCTATTATTTCACAATCATCTGGATTATAAGTTATTTTAGTTTTATCAAATAATTTATTTAAATTTCTTTTAGTTTCACATATTTGACTCATTCTACGTAAAAACATATATATTTTTTTTAGTTTTTTTACTTTTTCTTCTACTTTCATTATTATTCTCCTTTAAACTATATAATATTATAACATATTATTTATATAATTATTATTTTTTGTATGTAATAAAACATCTTCAATGGCAATATTATTATATAAATAATCAATTGCTTTTTCAAGAGGAACTTCTTTATAATCAGGTTCTTCAGAGTTTTCATAATTACAAATATTCTTTTTTTCACCAATGTATGCTTGTGCATTATTAGAAGCATTTGAAGTTTCGACTATTTTTATTAAATTAAAATTATTATTATCTACAATTATTTCTTTATCTATATTAAATTTCTTAACTATTTTATTATTTTTTATATCATATAAATAATCATATGATTTTTTACCATATAATGAAGCTAATTTATATTTACCGTCTGTATGTTCTGAATAGAAACCTATTTTTTTACAACCGGTTGCTTCATTTTTTTCATTATCAATATTATTAATATCATTTACCTCATTTACTTTTATAAATTGAAATGTATTTGTTTCTTTATTTTTAATTAATTTTTTTATAAATATTTTATTTTTATAAAAATTATAATTAATTATAGAATTATCTAATAATAATATTACATTTGTTCTTTTATAATCTTTAGTTATTAATTTTTTATCGCTAATAAACGCTATTTGGTCTGTATTATTTGTTAAATTACTAAATAAGTGACTTTCTTCAAAATAATCATAATACATTTTTTCAGAGCCACATAATTGGAGCATTTTATACATAAAATCTCCTAATTTATCTATTTTTTCTTCACTATTCATTATTTTTAACCCCCTTTAAAAATAAACGCATATATTATAACACATTTAGTTGTTTTTTTCAACTTTATGTAGTAAAAACAATAAAAAACAAAAATAATTTATTTTTGTTTTTTTATATATTTAGTAATTTCTTTAAAAGTTTTATTAAAATTAATAAAATTAACTGTAAACCATTTAACATCCATTTGGTTATTAAACCAAGTATATTGTCTTTTAGCAAATCTTCTGGTGTTTTGTTTTATTAATTCAATTGCTCTATCTAAAGTTATTTCTCCATCAAAATATTTATACAATTCTTTATAACCAATAATACTTTTACATTTATTTACTTTTCTATCATATAAATCTTTAGCTTCTTCTACTAATCCTTCTTCTATCATTTTATCTACTCTTTTATTTATATTATCATATAATATATTTCTAGAGGTTGTAAGACCAATTATAATTGAATCATAAAGAAGTCTATCTTTATCTAATTCATTTCTAATAATCTTTCCTTTTGCTTTATAAGAAGATAAAAACCTAATCATTCTCTTTCTATTATTTAAATTTATATTATTTTCTGGATATACTTTATTAATTTCTTCTTTTAATTCTTCATTAGTATAACTATCAAATTCATTTCTATTTTTTAACTCTTCTTCTTCTTCAAATCTATAACCATATAATAAAGCTTTAACATATAACCCAGTTCCACCTACTATTATTACAGGTTTATTATTATATATAAGCATATTTAATACATCTCTTGCTTCTCTTTGATAGTCCGCTACTGAATAATCTTTAGATAAATCTAGTAAATCTATAAAATAATGAGTAATGCCTTCTTTTTCATCCTCTTTTATTTTAGCAGATCCTATATTAAAATCTTTATATAATTGAACAGAATCACAACTTATAACACATGCTTTATATTTTTTAGCAAGCATAATACTTAACTTAGTTTTACCTACACCAGTAGGTCCTACTATTACAATAGGTTTAATCATTTAATTCACCCTCTTAAACATTCTTTCAAGTTCATATTTACTATATTTAATTATTGTTGGTCTTCCATGAGGACAAGTATATGGAAAAGAGCAATTTAAAAGCCTACTAATAAGATTCTCTTCTTCCTTAACACTTATTAAAGTATTAGCTTTAACACTCATCTTACACGCTAAATTAATAGCAAGACGTTCATTAAACTTTACTCTATCAAAAGAAGAATCATAATTAATAAACATATCAAATATTCTTCTAATACTTTCCTCTTCATAACCTTCTATTAACCAAGTTGGATGAGAAGTTATCTTATATGTGTTTATTCCAAATGGTTCTAAAGAAAAACCAATGTTTTTTATTTCTTTGATAACAGACTCAAGCTTTATACATTCATCTTTAGTATACTCTAATACAACAGGAATAAGCATAGAAGTAGTACTTATTTCTTTTTCTTTTAATGCTTTTAAATATATTTCATAATTAATTCTTTCATTTGCTGCGTGTATATCAATTAAAAACATATCAGATTCATTTTGACATACTAGATAAGTACCCATTACTAATCCTACTGGATAAAACATTTCATTTTTTACTTCAACATCATTACTTAAAACACTATTATCTTCACTATTAAAAGAAAAAGATAATTCTTCATAATTAATAATTTTTTTATCTTCTAATAAATCCTCTTCTTCTTCTATTATAATTTTATTATCTATATTATTAAGTTTATTTCTAATAATATTAAATAATAAATCTTCAAGAATATCTTTTTTACTTATATTTATATCTTGTTTAGTAGGATGTATATTAACATCAATTAAAGTTGGATCAACTTCTATATTAATAATAGTTATTGGATATTTATTTTCTGCTAAAAAAGTATGATAAGCGTCTTTAATTACTCTATTAATAAAAATATTTTTAATAATTCTCCCATTAACAAAAATAATCATATCTTTTTTACTACTTTTATAAATATTTATATTACTGACATAACCACTTATTTTAAAATCATCATTATACCCTTCAATATAAACCATATTTTTACTTATATTACTTCCATATATTTCATATATTGTTTTAAGTAAATTAGAACTACCACTTGTCTTTAAAATTAATTTATTATCATTATATAAACTAAAAGATATATCACAGTGAGATAATGCTAAAGTATTAACAAGAGAAGTAATATTAGCAAGTTCAGTATTTAAACTTTTTAAAAATTTAAGTCTTGCTGGGGTATTATAAAACAAATCTTTTACAACTATACTTGTTCCTTTTCTTTCTTCACCAATACTTTCTTCTTTTAATACACCACCAACAAGTTTTAAAAATACTCCACTATCTTTACAAGTATTTATTTCAATATCACTAACTGATGCGATAGAAGAAAGGGCTTCACCTCTAAAACCTAAAGTATTAATAAACTCTAAATCTTCTTCATTTAATAATTTACTAGTAGCATGTCTTAAAAATGCTTTTTTAGCATCAACTTTATCCATACCAATACCATCATCAACTACTTTAATACTTTTAGTCCCACTTTTTATTAATTCTATTTTTATATTACCGCTTTTAGCATCTATACTATTTTCTACAAGTTCTTTTACTACACTCGCACATTTTTCTACAACTTCACCTGCGGCGATTTTATTACTTAAACTAGAGTCCATTACTTTAATTATAGACATATTATCTTCTCCTAAATCATACTTTTTCTAATACTTATTAATTTTTCATCTAAAGTATATATTACAACATCACATTCTTTTACTATTTTTATAAACCCAAGACCATTTATTACAATATCTTCATTTTTATTAATATGAAGATTCTTCTTAGGAAGTGCTTTTAAATCATCCCTTGTACTTGCTTTCATTCTTTTATAATTAAGCTTATTACTCATATAAAAACTAAATGAATTTTTAATATCACTATTATAATCTATTCTAATAATATTATCTATAATAATTGTTTCTTTTGGTTTAATTTGATATGTTTTAACTTTTAATTCCTTTAATGGAGTAAGTTTTTTAACTTCATCAAAAGTTATAAAATTATAAATACTACTACTAGATATAAAACCAGGTGTATCTATTACACAAAAATCTATTATTTTAATTTCTATATTATTAATAGTTGTATTTGGTATAACACTAGTTGTTATAGTTGGTTTAATACCAACAGCTTTCATTAAAGAATTAATAAAACTAGACTTACCACTATTAGTAAAACCAACAACATATAAACTTTTATAATTATATGTATTTATATAATTAATAAACTTATCTATATTTTTATTCTTAAAACTACTAACACACATTACATTATCTGTTTTATAAAAATTATCTTTAAAATACTCAATTATTTTACTATCTTTAACACTTTTAGGTATAACATCCCTTTTAGTTAAAATAACAAAAACTTCATTTTGAAATTTCTTAATGTATTCTACATTTTCATAAGTTAAATTTAATATATCAATTAAAAACACAACTAAACTATTAGTATTATTAATCTTACTAATTAATTTATTAAACTCAATCTTCTCAGTAATAACAGTATACTCCCCATAATGCTTAATCTTAAAACATCTTTCACAATATTTAGCATCATCTTTTTTATCTTTATTAATAAAACCATCTTTATTAACACTAGAACTTTGAAGAGTACAACCACATCCTATACATTTACTCATAATATTTACCCCTTCTAAATATATCATTTTTGTTTAACTTTCTTATAATTTGTTTTTCTAACTTACGAGTAACAGAACTAGTAATATTATCCTTAGTACTTATTGGATTAACCAAAATACTTAAAATATTCAACTTATTAGCACCTAAAATATCAGTAACAATTTCATCACCAACCGCACAAATTTCTTCGGGTTTATAGTCATATACATCCATTATTCTTAAATACTTATCCTTATTAGGTTTAAAACACAAAGCACAAGAATCAACCCCTAAAGTGTTTTTAAAAACCTCAACCCTACTTCTAGGACTATTCGCAAAAATAATTAATTTAAATCCCATATCCTTAAGTTCCTCAAACAAATCAATAAGTTTCTTAGTAGGTTTTTTAATAGTAGGTGGTACTATCGTATTATCAAGATCAAACAAAATACACTTTATACCACTCTTTTTTAACTTCTTATAATCAATTTCAAAAACACTTTTATAATACTTATCCGCAACATATTGTTCCAACACACCAATCACATCCTATGAATAAATTATATCAAAAAAAAAGACATATTACAAAATATATCTTATTATTAATTTAACTTCCACCAATATATGTTATACGAGCAAAACCACTACCACTATGACCTACACCCGATGAATACGTTCCGCCATATGGGCTAGGCATGAGATTAGTTCCGGCAGTACTTGCCTTTTCATTAGTCCAAGTATAACCAGCACCATCTATCATTAAAGTATTAGTAAATACCTTATTACTATAATGAATACTACATAAATTAATATCAGTTCCAGTATCACACTCATCACCATTTGACAAGACTTTTGGATCATCTGTTCCTTCTTGTACTGCTACACAACCTGTGTGTCCGCTTATGTATGAAGAACCGCCACCTCCAGGCTGCCATACTCCTGATGCTCCTCCCCAGTAGCCACCGCCTCCTCCTGAATAACTATTACCGCCTGTTCCACCTTGTCCAAATAAACCGGTATAAGCAGTAGTTATGTAAGATGTTGCTTGCCAACTATTTAATCCCTGCCCTCCATCAATTTGTGTTCCTCCGGTTGGATTAAGATCAGAATATCCTGCTTTTGAAGCATAAACTGCAGAATAGCCTTCAAGTCCTCCGCCATACGCAGCATATGTATTTGCATTGTCAGAAGTACTGCAATATTCAGAATAGCCACCTGCTGCTCCACCTGCAACCATAATTCTACTTCTTAAACTTTCAACATTATTCCATTCACCATTTGAATAAAGTCTTACATCTGTTGCACCAGATCCTCCATAAGCGCCCTGGTTACACGTTGTTCTACTAACATATCCTTGGGCTCCACCATTGTAACCTCCTGAACATGTGCCTACCACTGCATTGGTACATTTGTTACCTTGACTTCCGACATAAAAATATAGTTTTTCATTTTTTTTAAGCTCAATTTCTCCGCTTGTATATCCACCCTGTCCTTTACCAGAATTTGTGTGTGATCTAGAACCCCATAATTCTATTTTATATGTTCCATTTTTTGGAACAGTATATTCTTGTTCTTTATTTGTATATACAAAGTCATTACTATTTTTTATTTGAGTTATTCTTGCAGCACCATTTCCATTTTTTCCAACTCCTTGATCATAATATGCTCCTTCAGTTTCACCACTTGGCATTCTTTGGTATCCGCCTTTAACATTGCTCCATGAATATCCATTACCATCTATCATGACAGTATTAGTGAATTTATAGTCACTGTAGTGAATACTACATTTATTATCAGTTGTTCCAGTAGTACAATTAGTTTTTGGAGTAGATGTACCTTTTTGAACAGCTACGCATCCAGTGTGACCACTTATGTATGAAGAACCTCCTGCACCTGGAGCGTGAGACCCTCCATTACCACCATAATAACCTCCACCGCCTCCAGCATATATGCTTAGAGAAGTATTAGCAATATAGGATGGGCTCCCTCCTCCTCTACCAAAAGAAGGTAAGAAAGTACTAGTGGTTGTGTAAGCATGACCATCCGAAGCACATTGTTGACTGCTTCCGCCGGCTGTTTGTGTTCCTCCAAGTCCATATGCATAACAAGTTGTATTGGCTGTGACTCCGTTATAACCAGTTAAACCCCCACCTGCTCCTCCAGTTCCAGAGTAACTTGGTGCCGACGCGTGGGAAGAGGACCCTCCACCTCCAGCGGCGACCATTATTCTGCTTTGAAGGCTTGCTGTGTTATCCCAATCACCCGATGTAAGTCTCACATCCGTTGCTCCTCCTCCGCCACCGTGTGTTGAATTACTTGCATAAAATGTTCCTTGGTTTCCGCTGTTGTATCCATCTTGTGCTGTCGTAGCACTTGTAGTTCCAGTAACCCTTTGGCCTTCATTTCCAACATAAATATAAATTTCTTCACCTTTATTTAAAATAATTTCACCAGATGTATATGCTCCATATCCACCATAATACGCTGTAGAAGTGTTGGCATATCCACCCTTTGCTCCCCAAAGCTCTATTTTATATAATCCTGTTTTTGGTGCTGTAAATGTTGAATATGGATTACTTGTTGAGTTTGCTGAATATGTTGCAGTTGGCATTGTTGGTTTAAAGTATATTTGGCAACTAAATTCTCCATCTATATTTGTTGTAGATGATGCTATAAAATTTAGTTTCCAGTTTTCATTATCCCATTTATATATTTTATTTGTTGTTGAAGTGTCTAGATTTTCACATGTAACTTTATGAAATGTATATGTATCATTATTTTCTGGGAATGCAGATGTTTGTACATTTCCATTATCATTTTCTAAAATAATTGCTAGTTTATTTGAATTTTTTAAATTTATTTCTTTTGTTTCTTTTTTATTACATAAAAAAACTATAATAGATATTATTAATCCTATTATTATGATGGTTAGTATTATTTTTTTGCTTTTTTTACTTATTTTCATTTATAAACCATCCTTATAATAAATTCATTATATCATTTATTTTATTTCTTTACAAGATATGAAAACAAAGTAATGAATTACTTTGTTTGATATTTTTAACACTTATATGGATTTGATTTTGTTCCAGGATTAATTGCACTATCAGTTGAACATAATGTATCGGATTTGAGTGAAAGAACGGGTCTAATTCCAAAGTTATAATTTAAAGCAAAACTACTTAACCAAATACCGTTATTTATACATACTGTATAAGCTCTTACATAATGAGATGCATCCCAACTATGCGGAGACATAAGCCACCATGAATCAGGAACGGTATCAAGTGGATTATATAAATAATTATCTTTATTTATATATGCATTTCCTGCATAAATCTCTTCATCAGATGTTAATAAGCCTACATTCAAATTATAAATATTGCTTGAATCGGGACAAGTCATTCTTGCTTCACGTGTTGCTAATGGGTTAGACATATCTCTAACCTCCCTTTTTGCTGGTGAAAAATATTGTAAAGAAGTAGAATAAGCAGTAATTCCAGATTTATCACTACAAAATTTGGTTGTTGCTACTTTTGTTTTTTCTTCAGTTGGAATATTTGTACTATACCATGACTCGACCGCTGTTTTAATTGTTGAAGTTCCATAATTAATATATCCCATTCCAGTTGCATAAACTGTTGCATTACTACTTGTAAACCACTTTGAGCCAACATTATCAGTGTACCTATCAAGTATAAGTCTTACGCTCCTATCACCATTTATTCTAACTACTCTCCAAATAAAACCAGCAAATGATACATAATTATTATCAACCGCTCCTTTGTAATAATAAGTTGTATTTCCATAGTCATCATATGAACCAGCTATAAGTCCATCATTATCAATAGCATTTACTATTCCATTAGGATAGTTTTTTATATGCGCTCTTTGAATTGTTAGTTTTACACTTGAAGTTCTATTGTATGGTGCCGATAACACTTTATAAAAACTATTAGCAAAAACATTTGATGACGTTGCAGGTGAAGATGAAGCATTTAAAGAAGCAGACACAATATATTTGCCAGGAAGTATGTCATAAACATCTTTGTATAATGCAGTTGAAACTCCTGTCAATGTAAAGCTTCTAGATACTGCGTTAAATTCATATCCAGTTCCATATGTAATGTATTTTTGTTGTTGATCATCTTTTGATAATGTTGTGGTTACTTTGTCTCTAAAACCACCCATAACATACCCAGTTGGTTCTGGAGAAGGAGGTGTATTTTGTTTTAACAATAATGCAAATGTTGTTCCTCTTTTAAAATAAACATCACATTTAGATGATTCTGTTATACCTGAGATTGAAAACTTTTTTGTAGTTTTATTATAAGATACTTGATCATTTTTTAAAGTTGATCCGTTGCATTTAATTTTATTAAAATAATATTCATCTGATGTTGGTATAGTATTTGTTTTTAAAATCGTTCCTCCATCTTCTACATAATAACTCCAGTTTTTATGTGTTTGTTTTGTTTCTTTTATAGGGTTTGTTTTTAATATATTTAGGGAATATAAAAGAAATATTATAATTAGTATTATAATAATTGAAATAATAATTAGTATTTTTTTATTGTTTATTATTTTTTTTATAATGCTCTTCACTTTTATTAATCCACCTATCTTAAATAATTATAATATATTTTTTTTGTTTAGTAAATATTTATAATAAAAAAAGACTAAAATTAGTCTTTAATAATCTCTATTTCTTAAAAATGGTGGTATATCTATTTCATCTTCAGGTTGTTGTCTATTAACTGATTGATTTTCTTCTTCTCTTTTAAGTGTGTGATATAGTGGTTCACTTTCTTCTTCAAATCCTGTTGCGATTACTGTTACTATTACTTCGTCAGTAAGTGCTTCATTGATAACAGCACCAAATATAATATT
>CAZSRL010000002.1:0-92236 GCA_964609615.1 uncultured Muribaculaceae bacterium | reverse complement strand
TACACTTTTATGAACATTCATGCACTCACTTGTGCACTTTACTTTTTATCTAACGTTTTTATTACTTCCTTCGATATTGCTTTATAACCAGAGTTTGATGGATAATTTTCTAAACTATTTGGAAGATATTCTATTTTATTGTTTAATACACTGTTTATGTCAACAAAATCTATTTTATTTTTTTTAGCTATTATTTTTATATTATTATTCATATATTCAACTAATTTATTATCTCCTTCTTTTCCATAACTATAAAAACCAATTATAAATATTTGTTCTTGATTATAATTTCTTAATAATTCAAGCAAATAATTTATTTTATTAATAATTTTATTCATTTGTACATAACTTTCTTTTGAATTTTTTGTGAACTTTATTATATTACTTATTTCATTGTTTCCAATACTTAAAGTTATTATTTCAGAGTCATGAATTGATTTTTGTATATGAACTTCTTTTGAATTATTAATTGTTTTTTCGTTGCTTTCAATTTTTGAAATTAATTCAACTACTGTAATGTTTTTTTCTGAAAAAGACTTATTATATGTTTTTAATTTATCCTTTTTATCTAAATAATCTCTTATATAATCAGTATATCCATATCCTATTGTCCCATAATGTGTCCATCCTAATGATAAACCATCTCCAAGAGCAAGATAATCATTTTTATTTACATATGTAGATTTATATATAATTATTATAGGTAATATACACAATAATATTATTATTTTTTTTTTTTTTCATTTTTCCCCCATAAAAAAACAGAATATACTATAATGTATTCTCTGTTTTTTATTATTATCACATATTTTATGCTTTTCCGTTACTACCGAATAACAATACTTTTTCTTCAATTGTTTTTTTTATGTATTTTTCTGCATTTAAAACAAATTTTCTATAATCATATTCCTTTTTATTACTATTAATATATTGGATAACTCCTTTTGTCCAAGCTTGTTTTAAATTTGTATTTATATTTACTTTACTTATACCATTATTAATGCATTCTTTTATTATTTCCTCATTTGTATCGCTTCCTCCATGTAAAACTAGAGGAATATTTAAGTTTTTATTTATTTCTTTTAATAAATCTATATTAATATTTTGTTTACCCTTATATAGTCCGTGAACTGTTCCAATAGCTGGCGCTAATGTAGTAGTTTTTGTTTCTCTCGCTATTTTTTTACAATCATCTAATAATGCATATTTAATGTTTTTGTTTCCTTCTTTTCCGATTCCTCCAACTTCACATTCTACTATTGCTTTTTTATTATATTTAACTAACTTATTTATTTCTTTTATATTTTCTTCAATTGGTTTATATGATAGATCTAACATTACAGATCTAAAACCATAATCTATTGCTTTTTCACACATTTCTAAGCTTTTTCCATGATCTAAATGTAAGATAACTGGGATTTTAATATTTAAATCTCTTATTAATCCTCTTACAAGATATGTAGTAACTGCTAAACCACCCATATATTTTATTGCTCCTTCTGACACTGCTAAAAAAACTGGGGATTTTAATCTTTCACATTCCTCTAGAATAAATTTTGCCATTTCTAAACTATCAAAGTTAAATTGTGGTATAGCATATTTTTCTTTGTATGCTTTTAATATAATTTTTTTATACATAATTTCACCTATTATAAATATAATATTTTTAAAAATATTAGTCAATTAAATATAACAAAAAAAACATTTTGTTTACTTTTTATTTAAATAAAAATGATAATGTTAATAAAGACAGCAACGTTATTCCTAAAATTTTTGATATTGAACCAAATTTGTTATTTAATATTTTTCCTAACTTCATTCCAGTGAATGTAAAACTAGCACTTACTATAGAAAAAATAACACAGGCTATAATAACATTATTTGTAATAAAGGATAGCCCTATACCAACAGTAAAACTATCTATAGATACCAAAAATGCTAATAATATAATATTTAAATAATTTAGTTTTAATTCTTTTTTACTTTCTTTAAATGATTTAATTATTTCAAAAATTATCAACATAAAAATACTACTTATAATATATTTTGAATTTATTTGTAAAATGTTTAAAAAAGGTAATGATCCAAAATAACCTAATAATGGCATTATAAAATGAAACATTCCAACTACAGCTGAACATATAACAATCTTTTTATTATTAATATATAATAATCCATATGACAAACTTACACAAAAAGCATCAACACTCAAAGAAATTGCAATTAATAATAAAGTAACTATGTTCATTATCTCACCTATATAAGTGTATTATAAGTATTTGCTAAATATATCTTTAATAAACAATCTATACTCCTTTTTATTTTTCACTTTTTCATCCATCATGCATAATGGCGGATATAACACACACCAAAAATTATCTCCTTTAGCATCTCCAATTTTTACAACAAGTGATTCATAATTACCTTCTTCATATTTTATTCCTTTATATTTTTTTTCTGGAAAATAATTTAAACCATATGATAATTCATATGTTTCGTTATAATTATTTTCTTTAAATACATTTTTTATTTCATTATTAACTTCACTTTTTCTATTATTTATTTCTTCTCTTGCTTCTTTTAATGACTGTTTTTTTTCAATTGATAAGGTTTTGTTTAAAGCTTTTTTTACTTTTTCTTTTATTGCTAAGTCTTTAATATCATTTGAATTAGGTATTATTCTAAATCTAATGGCGTCTTTTGGTATTATAATTTCTTCCTTTTTTAGATAATTTAAATAACATAACAACACTAATAAAGATAATAATAATAATATTTTTTTCATAAAAACACTTACCTTTCTAATATATATTGATAAGTGTTTTAATTATTTATTCATTTATTATAAATAAAAATCTATCTTTATTTGACAAGTCTTTTTCTATTTTTATTATTGAATTAGGATATATGCTTTCTGCATACGTTTTAATGGTTTCTACATCATAATTATTTATTTCTATAGCAATTATACCCTTTTCCTTTAAATGTTCTTTAGAACCGTTTATTATATGTTTAATATAATAATTACCTTTGTCTTTTGCATAAAGTGCAATGTGAGGTTCATATTTTACAATTTTAGAAATATTATCTTCTTTTTTTACATATGGCGGATTAGATATAATAACATCATATTTTTTATTTATGTTTTTAAACAAATTACTTTTAACAAATTTTATTTTCAAATTATTATTATTTGAATTATATTTTGCTACTAACAGAGCTTTAGGAGAAATATCTGATGCAATAACTCTACATTTTATTTCTTTTTTTAATGCTATAGCAATACAACCTGATCCTGTACACATGTCTAAAATATTTGGTTTTTTTATATTTGCTTGTATTATATAATTCAAAGTTTTTTCAACTAAAGTTTCTGTTTCAAACCTAGGAATTAATGTATGTTTATTTATTTTTATTTTAATACCATAAAAATTAGAATACCCAATTAAATACTGAATTGGGTACCCTTTTAAAAGTTTTTTATAATCTTTGTTTATATTTTTAGAAACTCTTAATAACGTATCTGCTTCTACTGATGCTATTCCAAGTTGTTCAATTTTTTCTTTCATTATTTACCTTCTAATTTTCTTTTATGATCTTCTGTTATTAGTGCTTCAATTATTTCGTTTAAGTCTCCATTCATTACTTTATCAAGATACATTACACTTAAATTTATTCTATGATCAGTCACTCTGTTCTGTGGATAATTATATGTTCTTATCTTTTCGCTTCTGTCGCCTTTTCCAATTTTTATTCTTCTATCATTGCCTATTTGTTCTTCTTGTTTTGTTAATTCTAACTCATACACTCTAGATTTTAAAATAGTCATAGCCTTTTCTTTATTTTTAATTTGACTTCTTTCATTTTGACAAGTAACAACAATCCCCGTTGGTAAATGTGTTATTCTAACGGCACTATCAGTTGTATTAACACTTTGTCCTCCTGCTCCTCCGCTGTGATATACATCTATTTTTAAATCTTTATCATTAATTTTAACATCTATTTCTTCTGCTTCAGGCATAACTAATACAGTTGCGGTAGAGGTATGCACTCTTCCTTGCGTTTCTGTTTGAGGAACTCTTTGTACTCTGTGAGAGCCGTTTTCAAATTTCATTTTTGAATAAACATTATCTCCCTTTACCATCATTTCAATCTGAGAATAACCTCCTGCTGAACACACTTCTTCATTTAAAACTTCAATTTTCCATCCTTGATGTTCAATATATCTTGAATACATTCTATATAAATCCCCAGCAAAAATATTTGCTTCATCTCCTCCAGCAGCTCCTCTAATTTCCATTATTATATTTTTATCATCATTTTTATCTTTTGGAATTAATAAGATACTTAATTTATTTTCACTAATTTCCTTCAAGTGTTTTAAATTATCTATTTCTTCTTGTGCATATTCAATCATTTCTTCATTATTCAGCATCTCTTCAGCAGCTTCTAAATCAGTTAAAATGTTTTTATAAACATTATACTCATTTACTATTTCTTCTAAATCAGTTTTTTCTTTTGATAATTTCTTCATAGTATTAAAATCTTCATACACATCTGGCTTGTTTAATTCATCTACTAGTTCATTATATTTTTTTAATATTGACTCTAATCTTTCTATCATATTTTCACTCCTTTCGCCGAAAAAGAAGAATTACTCTTCTTCTATATCATCTACAACAACTAAATCTCCTAATCCATCGTCTACTTCATCATCATCAGGATTTTTTGCATCATAATAATCTTCTGGTTCTTCTTCAATTGGTTCTTTAAAATCTTTATCTAAATCATCTTCTATATCATCGTTATTATCATCCATTTTAATTTCACAAGTATAGTTTTCTTTTAAATCCCAATATCCCTTTGGTAATTGTATAAATCTTTTTTCTGTTGCTAATAAAGTAAAAAAATCTGCAATTTTATCTTCATAATTACTTGACGAAATATTCAAATTTTTACAAATAATTTGAAATATATCCATTGTTTTCATTTTTTTACCTTTTTCTTTTAAAATCATATAAGCTAAATCATCATATGCCATTGTTTCTAATTCCTCAGTAGTATATTTTAATTTCATCTTTAACCTCCAAAACCTTTTTTATTTATTATATTCAAAACGTTTTCTTTTATTGAATACATTTTTTCTCCAACATTATAGCATAATACTTTTTAAAAATATACTAATATTTATTTTTTTTTCTTACATACTATAAATATAACGTATTGGAGGGCAATAATGAAAAAAATTTATTCTATAATAAAAGTACTTACTATTTGCCTTATTATAATTGTTTTTTTTAATCTCTGTTTATACTTTTATGCATATTTAACTCCAAAAACACCTCTTAAAACTGCTAATCAAATATCATTTTATGATAAAGATAATAAATTAATGTTTTCTAATACCAACGGTTCAAAATGGATAGAATATAATAATATTTCAAAAAATATAATTAATTCAACTATTAGTGTTGAAGATAAAAACTTTTTTAAACACAAAGGATTTGATTATATTAGAATTATTTCTGCTGCTTTAACTAATATTAAAAATAAAAATTTGAATCAAGGTGCTAGTACAATATCACAACAATATGTTAAAAACTTATATATGGATTTTAGAAAAAATTGGAATAGAAAAATTAATGAAGCATTATTAACCTTTGAATTAGAAACTCACTATTCAAAAAAAGAAATACTTGAAGGTTATTTAAACACTATAAATTATGGTGGTGGTAACTATGGAATAGAAAATGCTAGTAATTATTACTATGGTAAGAGTGCTAAAGAATTATCTTTAGCTGAAGCATCATTAATTGTGGGCATTCCCAAAAATCCAACAAAATATAATTTAGTTTATAATTATAGTAATGCTAAAAACAGACAAAAAACAGTGTTAAAAAGCATGGTTTCAAATGGTTACATAAAAAAAAGTGAAATGAAAGAAGCTCTAAATGAAAAAATAACAATTAAATCAGTTGATAACAATTTGAAAGAATACAATTTAAATTATTATAAAGAGGCTGTACTAAGTGAATTAAAAAATATAAAAGAAATTCCGGAATCTTTAATTAAAACAGGTGGTTTAAAGATATATACAAATTATGACAGCAATGCGCAAAACATTTTAAATAAAAACATTTCTAAATATATGGATAATAATGATAACTTGCAAGTTGCTAGTGTTATTATTAAACCAAAAACTGGTAAAGTTGTTGCATTAATTGGTGGAAAAGATTATAAAATAAGTGAATACAATAGGGTTACACAATCTAAAAGACAAGTTGGATCTACAATTAAACCTTTTCTTTATTACAGCGCTTTAGAAAATGGACTTACTCCTAGTTCAACATTTAAAAGCGAAAAAACAATTTTTAATGTAGATAATAACAAAATATATTCACCAAAAAATTCAAATAATAAATATGCTAATAAAAATATTTCAATGGCTGCGGCTATTGCATACTCTGATAATATTTATGCAGTTAAAACTCATTTGTTTTAGGAGAAGATGAACTTATTAACACACTCAAAAAAAGTGGTATAAAAAAACGCTTATCATATTCTCCTTCTCTTGCACTTGGAACAAGCGAAATAAATATGTTAGATTATTCAAATGGTTATATTACTTTAGCAAATAATGGAATTTCAAATGAGGCATATATTATACGGAAAGTTAAAAATTTTAACAATAAGACTTTATATAAACATAAAAATAATAACAATTATTCATTAAAAAAAGAAAATGTATTTATTTTAAATGAAATGCTATCTAACACTTATAATTATGATTTTATTGATTATAGTTCTCCAACTATGATTTCTATTAAAAGTAAATTAACAAAAAAGTACGCAGTTAAAAGTGGTAGCACTGGCACCGATTATTGGACTATTGGCTACAATCCAGACTCTCTTATAATGGTGTGGGTTGGAAATGATGATAATAGTAGTGTAGAAAATAACAAGTCTAGAATTGCAAAAAATATTTGGGCATATACTTCTGAAGAATTTTTAAAAGGCAAAAAAAACAAATGGTATGATATCCCCTCAAATGTTATCGCAAAAGAAGTTAATCCCATTTCTGGAAAACCAAATGAAAATAATAAAAAAGTATTATTATATTATTTAAAAGGAACGCAACCAAAAGAAGATAAAGATGAAATTATTAATGATATATTTTTAAAAAAATAAGCGTTATTTGCTTAGTCTTTGTTTATTTTTAATATTATTTGATACATATCTTCAAAATCAAATTCTTCAGTATTTACAACAAAACCGGCTCCCTCTATTTTACCTACAAGTTTTCTTGTTTCGTTAATAACTTTTGTTAAGTCGTGAGAAAGATTTGCTTCTTCATATGATTTTAATTCACTTAAACTTTCTTTTTCTTCTTCTTTATCTATTGGCTTTGGTATTTCTATATCATCGAAAGTTAATATTTCAGGTTCTTGAAATGGATTAAGTTGAGTATTAAAATTTAAATTATTACTAATGTTTTGATAATTAATTTTTTCTTTTTCTACTTCTTCATGCTCTTTTTCAGGCATTTGATTTATGCTATTTGTTGTATTTTCTTCATTTTGTTCTTCAGGTTGTATGTTATTTGCTTCTTCAGCACCTTCAACTTTTAATAAAGAATCCATATCTAATTTTTTTTCTTCTTCTTTTTTGTTTATTTTTTCACTAAGATTGTTTATATTATTTATATCTTTTACTTCATTAATATCAGGGATCACTTCAGCTTCTGCAGGTTTTTCACCTTCTGATAAATGTTCAATTTTTCTTTTACTTAATAAAGCTTTTATTGCTTGGTCAGTTTGTTTTACAGTTAATCTTTCAGACAATATCTTATTTAACATTTCCTCTTGTTCTTCAATATCCTCTAACAATAGTAAGCTTCTTGCATGTCTTTCTGATATTCTATTTTTTAATAGAGCATCTTGTACTACGTCGCTAAGTCCTAGTAATCTTAATTTATTTGCAACTGCTGGTTGACTTACTCCAAGTGATTTTGCTAATTCTTCTTGAGTATTTAAAGAAACATCTTTGTTGTCTAGTAATTTTTTATATGATATTGCTTCTTCTATGGGAGTTAAATTTTTTCTTTGCAAGTTCTCAACAACTGCTAATTCGGCACTTTTATCATCTGTTATTTGTTTTATAATAACAGGTACTTTAGAAAGACCAGCGAGTTGAGAAGCTTTATATCTTCTTTCGCCAGCAATTATTTCATATTTATCACCAAGCGGTCTTACAACTATTGGTTGTATTATACCATGTTGTTTTATTGAATTTGATAATTCATTTAAACTTGATTCATCAAATTCTAACCTTGGTTGAAATCTATTGGGAACTATATCTTCAATAGAAATATCAATAATTTTATTTTGTTCTTCCATGGATAATTCCCCTTTTCTTTTTTCCCTATCTTATTTAATTTTAATGTATTTTTACTTTTTTTTCAATACTTTTTTAGCTTTTAAGATTTTTGAGTATTCTCTTGGATATTCTTTTTTGCTTTTTGCTTCTTTTTTAATTATAACTATAGTTCTTTTACTGTCTTCTATTGGTAATTTGTACTCAATGGTTTCTACAACAATAGAATTCAAATCTTTTATTATTTTATTTGAATCTTTCAATTCTTCTTCTACTTTTGATTTTAATGGCATAAAATAACCATCAACTTTTGCCAACGGAATACAAAGTTCGCACAGCACATCTAGTGAAGCAACAGCTCTTGATGTTACAATATCATATTTTTCTCTATTTGTTTTTGCATATATTTCTGCTCTGTTATTCATTACAACAACGTTACCAAGATTTAATATATTTTTTAATTCATTTAAAAACTTACATTTTTTTTCATTTGATTCCAACAGATGAATAATTGCATGAGGATAAAATAACGCTATTACTATTCCTGGAAAGCCCGCCCCTGTACCAACATCGCAAATAAAACTATCTTCTTTTATTTTATTTGTTTTTATAATACATATAGAATCATAAAAATGTTTTAAATATACTTGTTTTTTTTCTATTATGCTTGTTAAGTTTGTTTTTTTATTATATTCTGTTAAAAATTCATAATACAACTCTAATCTTTTTTCTATATCAGAAGAAAAATTTATATTTAATTCTTTTATAGCATTTGAAAATTCTTTATCGTTCATTTGAATACTCCTTTTTCAAATATAATAATAATACTGAAATGTCTGCTGGATTAACACCGCTTATCCTTGAAGCTTGCGCTATTGTTAAAGGCCTTATTATTTCAAGCTTTTGTTTTGCTTCGGTAGCAATATTATGGATTTTGTTATAATCTATGTCATTTGGTATTTGTTTTGTTTCTAATCTTAACATTTTTTCAATTTCTTTTTGAGTTTTCTTAATATATCCTTCATACTTTATATCAATATCAACCTCATTCATAATAGTTTCATCCCATTTAATTCCTACATAATTTAAAACATTCTTTAATTGCAATTCATGTCTTTTTAATAATTCACTTAATACAATTTTTTTATCTATTAATGATGAATTGTGTTTTTTTAAAAATTCATTGTTTTTCTTATTACAATCAAAATATGTTGAACTAAGTATTTTAAACAGCTCGTGTTTACTTTCTTTATTTTTTATAAATATTTTATATTTTTCATTTGATAATAATCCAATTTTATAACCGATTTCAGATAATCTATATGATGAATTATCTGATCTTAAAAGCAACCTAAACTCAGCTCTTGATGTTAGTAATCTATATGGTTCAGTTATTCCTTTATTAATTAAATCATCTATTAAAACACCTATATATGCTTCGTTTCTTTTTAATATTAGAGGTTTTTCTTCTTTAACACTTAAAGATGCATTAATACCAGCAATAAGTCCTTGCGCTGCTGCTTCTTCATATCCACTTGTTCCATTTATTTGACCTGCTGAATATAATCCTGATACTTTTTTACTTTCTAATGTCATTTGTAACTCAGTAGGGTCAATAACATCATATTCAATTGCGTATGCATATTCTGTTATTATAGCTTTCTCAAGTCCTTTTATTGTATGAACTATCTTTTCTTGTAGTTCATTTGGCATAGTTGTAGAAAACCCTCCTAAATAATAATTATTGTCATTTTTGCTTTGCGGTTCTATAAATAGTTGATGTCTTTGCTTATCGTAAAACTTTACTATTTTATCTTCTATTGAAGGACAATATCTTGGACCTTTTGTATTAATAAGTCCACCATACAAACTAGATTCTTTTAAGTTATCTTTTATTAACTTATGAGTTTCCAAATTTGTATAAGTCAAAAAACAAGGTAATTGATTGTTTACATCATAATCACATTCATAATAATTACTAAAATATCTTTTATCAACATCTCCTTTTTCTTCTTGCATTACTGAAAAATTTATTGAATCTCTATTTATTCTTGGCGGTGTTCCAGTTTTTAGTCTAATAATTTTGATATTATTTTCTTTTAATGAATCACTTAAATACAATGATTCTTTTTCGTTATGTGGTCCTCCTGGTTTTTTTTCTTTTCCCACCATTACAAAAGAACTTAGGTATGTTCCTGTTGTTATTATAACTCTTTTACATTTATATTCTTTATTATTTTGTGTTTTTACTCCTGTTACTTTACCTTCTTCCACAACAATTGAAGCGACCATGTCTTCTTTTATTGTTATATTTTCACTATTAGTTAATAACTTTATCATTTCTTTTTGATATTCCTCTTTATCAATTTGAGCTCTAAGAGAACGAACTCCAGGACCTTTTTTTGTGTTTAGCATTTTTATTTGTAACTTTGTTTTATCCGCTATTTCTCCCATAACTCCACCTAAAGCGTCTATTTCTCTAACCACAATACCTTTAGCTGATCCTCCAATAGATGGATTACATGGCATATCCGCAATATTTTTTTTATTTGAAGTTATTAACATTGTTTTGAGTCCCATATTTGAACAAGCCATAGTTGCTTCTATTCCAGCGTGTCCTCCACCTATTATTATTATTTCTGCTTCCATTTTTACACCTATTTTCCTAAACAAAACTTTCCAAATATTTCATTTAACATTTCATCGTTATATGATTTACCAATTATTTCACCTAAAACATCCCAAATTCTTTTTATATCAATTTCTATCAAATCTACTGGACATTTTAAATCAATTGCTTTTTCAATATCTTCAATTATTTTTAAACACTCTTTAATTAAATTAATTTGTCTTACATTTGATAAATAATTAAAATCTCCATTTTCTATTTCTCCTAAATTAAACAATTTTTTTATTGTTTCTTCTAACAAAAATAATGAATTTTTTTCTTTAGTGTTCACATAAATTACTTCTTCTTCAAATTCTTTAACCATTTTATTTTTTAAATCATTTTTATTTATTATTATTATTTTTTTCTTGTTTTCAATATTTTTATATATTTCTTCATCTTCTTTTGAATAAGCTTCATTGTTGTTTAATACAAACAAAACTAAATCTGCTTTTTCAATCACTTCTAAAGTCTTTTTTACTCCAATACTTTCAATTTTATTGATTGTTTTTCTAATACCAGCTGTATCTATAAAATTAATTTTTGTTCCATTTAATATGATGGATCCTTCTACTATATCTCTTGTTGTTCCTTCGATATCAGTTACAATTGCTTTATCTTGGTTTATCAATTTATTTAATATACTACTTTTACCTACGTTTGGTTTACCTACTATTGCAATATCTAATCCATTTTTTACTATATTAGATTTTTTACTTTGGTTTAATAATTCTCTTAATTCATTTTTTACGACAAATATTTTTTCTTTTAATATTTCATTTGTTATATCAATTGCATCTTCATATTCCGGATAATCTATATTCACTTCAATGTTTCCAAGAATTTCTAAGATTTCATCTCTTAATTCATTAATAAGATTAGAAATATCCTTAGTTATTCCTTTCATGCTTAATTTTCTTGCATTTTCTGTTTCTGAAGATATTAAATCACTAACACTTTCTGCTTCAACTAAATCAATTCTACCATTTAAAAATGCTCTTTTTACAAATTCACCTGGTTCGGCCATTCTTGTATTTTCTTCTAACAATATATCCAATATTTTAGTTACTGTTGCTTTTCCACCATGTGTGTTTATTTCCACCATGTTTTCTTTTGTATAACTTTTTTCTTCTTTAAAAACAGATATTAATACTTCATCTATTATTTCATTTTTACATTTTATTTTCCCATAATTTATAGTATTCCCCTTAACCTTATTTAAATCTTTTCCAACAAAAAACTTAGATACTATTTTTATACTATCTTTACCAGAAATTCTAATTATATTTATTGCACTGTTCCCTACCAATGTGCAAATAGCTACTATTGTATCTTCCATTTTTTTCTCCTTCTAAATTATATCATATACTTTAAATTATTTCCCGGGAAATAATATTATAATACTTTCTATATTATTGTAAAGAAAAAAGACTTATTAGTCTTCTACATATTCTATAACAATTCTTCTGTTAGGTTCTTCACCTTCGCTATTTGATGAAATATGTTTGAAATCTCCAAGCGCATCATGAACAATTTTTCTTTCATATGATGTCATTGGATCTAATTCAACTTTTTCTTTTGTTTTTAAAACTTCTTTTGCTACTGTTTTAGCATCTCTTTTTAGAAAATATATTTGTTTTTCTTTATAGTTTTCTACATCAACTACAATATTTACAAAGCAAGAAGTTTCAGTATTTACAACTTGTCTTATATAAGTTTGAATAGAATTTAATATATGTCCTTTTTTTCCTATTATTATTGCGTTATTGTCAGAATGAATTTGTAATGTAATAATTCCATCTTTAATTCTTAACTCTATTTTTGGATTTGGAACTTTCATATTTTTTAATAGTTCACTTAAATTTTTCTTTGCTATATCAGCAACATCATTTAATTTAATACATTCTAATACTATCTTTTTTCCTTTTAATAGTCCTTTTTTTTCTTCACTTTGTGAATAAATCATTTCATTTTCTTTAACATTCATTTCGTAAAGAGCTAGATTTAATGCTTCTTCAAATGTTTTTCCTTCATATTTATATTTTTCCATTTTACTTCACATCCTTCTTAATATTATCTTCTTTTTTTATTGTAACTTTTTTAATATATATGTTTTGTCCAATTGAGAAAGCACTTGATACTATCCAGTATAACGCTACTGCTATTGGTAAAGTAAAGGATGCAAATGATATAAACAATAACATAAATATCATCATCATTTTCATTTGTTTTTCTTGGTTTTCATCTCCCATACTCATATTCATGTTTTTAAATGAGAAATATGTTGTTACAATAATAAGCAATACTATTATTAAATATATATATTGTCCTCCTTGTAACGCAATATATGGAGTTGTTCCTAAATTTAATCCTAATAAGTGTTCTTCGAAAAATGCAGGTATTCTATAAATTGCTTCTAAAAATGCAAAGAATATAGGTAATTGTAAAAAAGCAAATATACATCCTGCCATTGGATTAATTCCATATTGTTTATAAATCATCATAGTCTCTTGACTTTTTAACATTAAATCATCTTTTGAAGTTTTATTTTTATATTTATTTTCTAATTTTTTTATTTCTGGTTGCGCTTTTTTCATTTGTTCACTCTGCATCATAGATTTTTTTGTAAGTGGAATCATTATGACTCTCAACAATAAACCTATTATCATTATAGATATACCATAATTCTTTACAAATTCTCCTAATGATAGAATTAACCAAGCCAATGGTTTTACAAATAATGAATTAAATAAATTTTCATATTTTCCATCTGTTGCTTTGAATTGAGTACATTCTGGTAATTTAGATAATTCTAATTTTATTTCCTTTTTATTTTTTTCATAAATTTTTATAGTATTTTTATCAGTTGGTTGACAAAGTATGTTAGATACATATGTTTGTTTACTATCTTTATCAGTAAACCTTTGAGTACATCCAGTAGTAAAAAGTAACATTATTATTACTATTATTGTCAGTTTTTTTAATTTCATTTTAAGCCTCCTTTATTAACTCAATTAATTCATTAGTTAATGTTTTATAATCTAATTCAAAAACTGGTTTCCTAACTATTATAACATAATCTTTAGAATAATTAAGTTTATTTTTCATTAATATATCTTTTATTTTTCTTTTTATATAATTTCTATTTACAGCATTTGTTATTTTTTTACCTACAGTTACACAATATCTATTAAATTTTAATTTATTATTTTCAAAATAAATAACAAAATATTTATTTTTTTTATAAATTGATTTATTTATAATTGAATTAATTTCATCATTATTTTTTATAATATATTTCTTATTCATACATATCTTCCTTTTTCTTTTTATATTATATAAAAAAAAACACTTTATTTAAAGTGTTTTTTATCTTGTTAACATTTTTCTTCCTTTTTTTCTTCTTCTTTTTATAACATTTGATTTAACTCTAGCAAAAAATCCATGTTTCTTACTTTTTTTTCTGTTATTTGGTTGAAATGTTCTTTTCATTATTAATAATACCTCCTATTTTATCTAATATTGCTTTGCTTTTAAGATTATATGTGAAATATTTGCATTTGTCAATTAAATGTGAATAAAATATAACGTTTTTTATAAAAAAAAATTAGTTGTTCACATTTTCACATTTTTAGTTTATAATATAAACCATATTTTAAAAGTTGATTTTGTTTATAGTGTGAATAACTCGTTTGTTTCTTTATATATGGGCAATTTTTAAGATTTAATTATTGTGAATAACAAGTGAATAGTTTTTTTATTCACATTTAATATTTATTTTTTCACAATTATAAGATAAGATTAATTTATAAGTATTCATTTGTGAAAGAGGGTGGTTTTATGGATAAAGATACTTTATGGAAAAAGTTTTTAGACAATATTTCAACAAAGATTTCAAATATCTCTGTTAATACATGGTTTAAAGATACAAAAATATATGAAATTAATGATGATAATATAACATTAATTGCTAACCATGAAGCTATAAAAAAGCATTTAAAAGATTCTTACTATGATATTATAGATGAAATTTTTATAGAATTAACAGGGAAATCTCATAATATTAAAATTGTTGTAAAAGAAGATATTCATGAACCAGAAAAAATATTAGAAACAGATAATGAAAAAAATAAACAAAATTTAAAATTAAAAACCTTAAATAAAAAATATAATTTTGATTCATTTATAGTTGGAGAAACAAACAAAATAGCATACCTAGCTGCTGTTGCAGTTTCAGAAAGTCCTGGTAATTTATATAATCCATTATTTATATATGGTAACAGCGGTCTTGGAAAAACACATTTAATGAATGCCATTGGAAACTATGCAGAAGAACAGCTAGGTAAAAATGTTCTTTATATAACAGCAGAAACTTTTGTAAATGATTTTATGAGTATAACTAGAAAATATCCTGATAACAAAAATTTAGATTATATTGATTTATTTAAAAAGAAATATAGAGATGTAGATATATTAATGATAGATGACATACAATTTTTAAGTGGTGCAACCAAATCTCAACAAGAATTTACTAACACCTTTAACAGTTTATACCATAATGATAAACAAATAATTATTTGTTCTGATAAATCAGTAAACGATTTACAATTATTAGAAGAAAGATTAAAGACAAGATTTAATTGGGGGCTTACAGTTAATATTTATCCTCCCGATATTGAATTAAAAATTGAAATTTTGAAGAAAAAAATTAAATTACAAGACTTTGCTTTAGATATTCCAGAAGATGTTATAAAATTTATTGCTAGTTCTTGTGGAAATGATGTTAGAAATCTTGAAGGAGCTTTAACAAGACTATGTGCTTTCTCAGCTATTATGGGAGAAAAAAATATCACACTTAAATTTGCAATGGAAGCTTTAAAAGACTATACAGACCATTTATTATATTCAAATAATAGTGTTGAAAAAATTCAAATGCATGTTGCTGAATATTTTAATATATCGGTTGAAGATTTAAAAGGTAAAAAAAGAAGTAAAGCTATATCTCATCCAAGAGCAATTGCAATGTATTTATCTAGAATACTTACAGAAGAAACTTATCCAAGAATAGGATTAGAATTTGGAGGTAAAGATCATTCAACAGTAATTCACGCTTATGAAAAAATAAGTAATGAAATTAGAACCAATAAACAGTTAGATGATATCATTATAGAAATAAAAAATAGTATTATATAATTGTGTATAAAAAAGAATAATGCACTTTTAATTCACAACTATAAACATACCAATCTAAAGCAAAAACTAGAGTTATTCACATAATTCACACTTATAATAAAAATATATATAAAAGAAAGAGGTAATAAAATGAAAATATGTATTAAAAAAGAAATATTATTAGAAGGATTAAATAATGTTAGTAAAGCCTTATCTAATAGAAATATTATTCCTATATTAAATGGAATAAAATTTGAAGTAACAAAGAAAGGAATTATACTTACTGCAACAGATAACGATTTAAGTATAAAACATATTATTGATAAAAAAAATGTAGATAAAATTGAAGAAGAAGGAGTATTAATTATACTTGGAAGATATATTTTAGATATTGTGAAAAAATTACCAGACGGAATTATTAAAATAGAAGATTTAGATAATACAAAAGCAATTATTTCTACAACAAATTCAAAATTTAATTTAAATTGTTTTCCAGTTGAAGATTTTCCGAAAGTTGTATTTGAAGAAGAAAAAAAAGCAATAAAACTTGATACAAAAATATTTAAAGAAATTATTAATCAAACTTCATATGCTACTTCAACTCAAGCATCTAGACCACTATTAACGGGTATAAATATAAAAATAGAAAAAAATGTATTTGAATGTTGTGCTACAGACTCATATAGATTAGCAAAAAGGACATTTAAATTATTAAATGATAATTATCAAAATATTAATGTGGTAATTCCATCAAATAATGTTGCTGAACTAATAAAAGTGTTAGAAGATGAGGAAGAAGTGCTAGAATGTAGTATTTTTAATAATAAGATATTATTTAAATATAAAAATGTATTATTTCAATCTAGTTTATTAAATGGTAGTTATCCTAATACCGATATGTTGATACCGAAAGAATTTGATTTAAAAATTGAAGTTGATTTAGATGAATTTTATAAAGTAATAGATAGAGCTTCTATTTTTGCACAAGTAAAAGAAAAAAATATTATTGAATTAGAAGTAAATAAAAATCAAATAAAAATTACATCTAATTCACCAGAAATTGGAAAAGTAGAAGAAAAACTAAAGTGTGACAACTTAGATGATAAAAATATTAAAATATCATTTAGTGCAAAATATATGTTGGATGCTTTAAAAACATTTAAAAGTAAAACAGTAATTATTTCATTGAACGGAGAAGTAAAACCAATTATTTTAACAGAAAAAGATAATAACAATTTAATTCAATTAATTTTACCAATTAAAACATTTTAAAAAATAAAATTATAAAAATTTTATTTTTTTTATTTATTCGACATTTTTCGACAAATTGCGATATATTGTTGTGTTATTATAAGCCTCAATAATTTTTAAATTATTAATTTATTTGAGAGGAGGAATAATATGGAATATGAGATAAATAGAGATACTCTTGCATTAATTGCATCACCCACGGAAAAAACTCAAGTTGTGGAAAATTTAAATGAATATACTTTATCAAAAAGTACTTTTTCTGTAATTGAACATAGCTGTGAATATTTTGGAAGTTCATATCTAGGTAGACATAGCGGTACAAAAAACTTAATTGGAGTAACACACAAATCACCAATAATTATAGAAGAAACAAATAATATTATATTTTTTCCAACTACATCTCCAAGATTAAAAGAATGTAATTGGATATCATTAAATAATATTTTAACATATAAAGCAACTCAAGACGGAAGAAATACTGTAATAAAATTTAAAAATGGTAAAGAAATAATTGTAAAAGTCTCTATAGGATCCATTAATAATCAAATATTGAGAGCATCAAGATTAGAATCAGTTATACGTTCAAGAAAAAAAGAAAAAAACGTAGAATAAATATGATATTTGTGTTATAATGATATTAGGTATATAGGGGTACTAATATACCTATAATTTTCGTTAGATGGGGTTTAAGAGGTTATAAAATGAATATTACAAAAATAGAATTATATAATTTTAGAAATTATAATAAATTAATTTTAAAGGATTTAAAAAAAATAAATATATTGATTGGAAAAAATGGTGTTGGAAAAACAAGTATTTTAGAAAGCATATATTTAGGATCAATAGGAAAATCATTTAGAACTAATTTAGATAATTCAATTGTAAAAGAAAATTCCTTAAGTTATAAAATAAACCTTAAGTTAAAGGAAGATAAAAAAATAACAAATTTAGAAATTCTTTATCAAAATAAAGGTAAAATAACGAAAATAAACAAAAAAACAACGAACACACTCAGTGAATATATTGGAGCATTTAAATCTATACTTTTTTCACCAGATGAAGTGAAATTAATAAAAAGTTCTCCAAACGTTAGAAGAAATTATTTAAATATTCAATTATCTCAATTAGAAAAAAAATATTTATTTTATCTACAAAACTATAATAAACTTATTAAAAATAAAAATGAATATTTAAAATGTATTGAACTTAATAAGAGCAATGATTTAAAATATTTAGATATATTAGATTCTAAAATTATAGAAGAAGGAACAAAATTATTTAACTACAGAAAAAAATATGTAACTGATATAAACAATATTTTATCTAAATTAAAGTATAAAGATAAAATAAGTTTAAAATATATCTCAGATTTTGAAAATGATGAAAAAAGTATAGAAAAAAAAATTAAATCATTAAGAAAAAAAGAAATATTATTAGGAATGTCATCTTTTGGAGTACATAGAGATGATGTAGAATTTTTATATAATAATCAAAATGCAAAAGAATTTTGTTCTCAAGGACAACAAAAAGTAATATTATTATTTTTAAAACTAAGTGAAATAGATTTGTTTATAAATAAGTATAATTATAAACCAATATTATTGTTAGATGATTTATTTAGTGAATTAGATTATGAACATCAAAATTTAATTATAAACAAATTAAGCAAAAACACTCAAATATTTATTACTGCAACAGATATAAACAATATAGAGAATCAAATAAAAAGAAAAATTAATGTAATTAATATAGATAATATGGAGGAATTAAAATGAAAGAAAGTAATTATGGAGTAGAAGATATACAAGTTTTAGAAGGACTAGAAGCTGTAAGGAAAAGACCCGGAATGTATATTGGAACAACAAGCGAAAGAGGATTGAATCATTTAGTATGGGAAATAGTAGATAACTCGGTTGATGAAGCTTTGGCTGGATATTGTAAAAATATAGAAGTTATATTAAATAGTAATGACTCAGTAACTGTAACAGATAATGGAAGAGGTATTCCAACGGGAATACATCCTAAAACAGGTATTTCAACAGTTGAAACAATTTTTACTGTATTACATGCAGGAGGAAAATTTGGCGGAAAAGGTTACAAAGTAAGCGGAGGACTTCACGGAGTTGGAGCTAGTGTAGTGAATGCATTATCTAAATGGTTAGAAGTGAGAATATATCAAAATGGAAAAGTGTATTTTCAAAAATTTGAAAATGGTGGAAAAGCTGTTGGAAAATTGGAAGAAATAGATAAATGTGATATATCAAAAACCGGAACAGAAGTTACCTTTTTACCTGATCCATTAATTTTTACAGAAATAACAACTTTTAATTATGATATTTTAAAACAAAGAATAAGAGAACTTGCCTTTCTTAATAAAGGATTAGAATTATCTTTAATAGATAAAAGAGATAATCCTAAAGAAGAAAAATTTAAATATGATGGCGGAATAATTGAATATGTAAAAATGTTGAATCAAAATAAAAAACCAATGCATGAAGATGTTATTTATGTTGAAGGAACAGAAGATAATATAGAGATTGAAGTTGCGATGCAGTACAATGAGAGTTATAGTTCAATAATTCATTCATTTACTAATAATATTAATACACATGAAGGTGGAACACACGAAGATGGAGTAAAATATGCATTGTCTAGAGTTGTAAATAATTATGCTAAAAATAAAAATATGTTAAAAAATAAAGATGATAATTTAACAAGTGATGATGTAAAAGAAGGATTAACTTTAATAGTATCTTGTAAACATCCGGATCCACAATTTGAAGGACAAACAAAAACAAAACTAGGAAATGCAGAAGTAAAAAAAATAGCAAATAGTGTTTTTTCTGAAGGGTTAGAAAAATTTTTGTTAGAAAATCCAGAAGAAGCGAAACAAATAATTGATAAATGTATGATGGCTTCAAGAGCGAGACAAGCTGCTAAAAAAGCAAGAGAACTCACAAGAAGAAAAAGCGCTTTAGAAGTATCCTCATTACCTGGGAAGTTAGCTGATTGCTCAAGCAAGGATGCTACAATTTCAGAATTGTTTATTGTCGAAGGAGATTCAGCAGGAGGATCAGCAAAAGGTGGTAGAGATAGTAAAACACAAGCAGTTCTTCCTTTAAGAGGTAAAATACTAAATGTTGAAAAAGCAAGAATAGATAGAGTGTTTGGAAATGAGGAAATAAGAAGTCTTATTACGGCTTTAGGAACTGGTTTGGGAGATGAATTTGATATTTCAAAACTTAGATACTATAAAATTGTAATAATGACAGATGCGGATGTAGATGGATCTCACATTACGACTTTATTATTAACGTTCTTCTACAGATTTTTTAAACCATTAATAGAAGAGGGACATATTTATATAGCACAGCCACCATTATATCAAGTAAGTTATGGAAAAAATGTTTATTGGGCTTTAGATGAAAATGAACTTGATAGGATAATAACAGATCTACCAGAATCTGCAAAATACAAAATTGCAAGAATGAAAGGTCTTGGAGAAATGGATGCATCAGAATTGTGTGAAACAACAATGGATATAAATCATAGAACAATGAAAAAAGTGGAAATAGAAGATGCTATAAAAGCAGATGAAATTTTTAATATATTAATGGGAGAAGAAGTTGAACCAAGAAGAAAGTTTATTGAAGAAAATGCAACATATGTTCAAAATCTTGATGTTTAGGGAGGTGTTAGAATGAATGAAGAAAATGATAAAATAACTAATATAGATATTTATAATGAAATGAAAACATCTTTTATAGATTATTCAATGAGTGTTATTGTGGCGAGAGCTTTACCTGATGTTAGAGATGGTCTTAAACCAATTCATAGAAGAATAATTTATGGTATGAATTCGCTAGGAATAACCCCTAGTAGTCAATTTAAAAAATCTGCAAGAATTGTAGGAGAGGTAATGGGTAAATATCACCCTCATGGAGATTCTTCTATATATGATGCTATGGTAAGAATGGCACAAGATTTTAATTATAGGTATACACTTGTAGAAGGACACGGAAATTTCGGCTCAATAGATGGAGATGGTGCCGCTGCTTCACGTTATACAGAAGCAAGAATGAGCAAAATATCTACTGAAATGGTAAAAGATTTAAATAAAGATACAGTGAATTTTATTCCCAATTTTGATGGAGAAGAAACGGAACCGGAAGTATTACCTTCAAGATTTCCAAATATTTTAGTTAATGGAACATCAGGAATAGCAGTTGGAATGGCAACAAATATTCCTCCTCATAATTTGGGAGAAGTAATAGATGGTTGCGTAGCATATATTAATGATCATGAAATAACAACTGAAGGATTAATGGAATATATAAAAGCACCTGATTTTCCAACAGGAGCTTTAATTCTAGGAAATTCAGGAATTAGAAAAGCATATGAAACAGGAAAAGGAATAATTCAACTAAGAGCAAACGCTAATATAGAAGAATCATCAAATGGAAAACATACAATCGTTGTAACAGAATTGCCTTATCAAGTAAATAAAGCGGTTTTAATAAAAAAAATTGCTGAATTAGTTAGAGATAAAGTTATTGATGGAATAACAAACTTAGTTGATGAAACTAACCTTAAAACAGGAATTAGAATATTAATTGAAATAAGAAGAGACGCAAATGCAAATGTTATACTTAATAATTTATTTAAACATACTGCGCTTCAATCATCGTTTGGTATAAATATGTTGGCTTTAGTTGATGGTCAACCAAAAACTTTAGGTTTAAAAGAAATAATTGAACACTATATTAACTTTCAAAAAGAAATAATCATTAGAAGAAGTAAATTTGACCTAGATAAAGCTGTGAAAAGAAAACACATATTAGATGGTTATATAAAAGCTTTAGACAATATAGATGAAGTAATTAAAATAATAAAGGAAGCAAAAAAAGATTTAGAAGCTAAAGAAAAACTAATTCAAAAGTTTGATTTTACTGAATTACAAACTGAAGCGATTTTGGAAATGAAATTAAGAAGATTAACAGGTTTAGAAAGAGAAAAAATAGATGAAGAAGCAAAAGAAATACTTCAATTAATTAATAAACTGAACGAAATATTATCTTCTGATAAAAAAGTGGAAGAAATAATTATACAGGAATTAAATGAAATTAAAGAAAAATATGGTGATGAAAGAAGAACTAAAATAGATTTAACAAGTATTGAAAATATAGAAGATGAATCACTAATTCCTGAAGAAGAAATTGTAATTACTATTACAAATAAAAATTATATTAAAAGAATTACATCGGATACTTATAAAACTCAACATAGAGGCGGTATTGGAATCAAAGGAATAACGACAAACGAAGAAGACTTTGTTAAACAATTAATTTCATTAACAACACATGATTATATATTGTTTTTCTCAAATAAAGGAAAAGTATATAGATTAAAAGGTTATGAAATACCAGAATTTTCAAGAACAGCAAAAGGTTTGCCAATTGTTAATTTATTGCAAATAGAGAAAGACGAAAAAATAAATACAATTTTAACAGTTGAAAGGGAAAATGATTGTAAATATTTAATATTTGCTACAAAGAATGGCGTTGTTAAAAAGACAAGCTTAGATGATTTTGATAGAATAAGACAAAGCGGTAAAATAGCAATAACTTTAAAAGAAAATGATGAATTGATTTCAGTAAAGAAAGTAAAAGAAAATGATCAAATATTATTGTGTTCTACAAACGGAAGAATGGCAAGGTTTAGCGAAAGCGAAGTAAGAACAATGGGAAGAAACGCTACAGGAGTTAGAGGAATAAACTTAACAGATGATATATGTATAGGAGTAGAGGTAAGCGATACAAATAGAAAAATTCTAGTTATTACAGAAAATGGTTACGGTAAAAAAACTGATGTTACAGAATATAGGGAAACTAAAAGAGGTAGCAAAGGTGTTAAAGCGTTACAAGTAACTGAAAAAAACGGGAAAATAAAAGGATTTAAGTCTGTATCAGATGATATGGATTTAATGATCATCACAGACAATGGAATGATAATTAGAATTTCTATGGAATCTGTTTCTTCAATGGGGCGTGTGACTCAGGGAGTTAAGTTAATTAATTTAAAATCAAATACAAAAGTATCATCGATTTCTGTTGTAGAAAAAGAAGAAGAAATGGAAAATGATATTTAAGAACTATAAATTTTAAAAATGTTCCACGTGGAACATTTTTTTAATATAAAATTATTTCCCGGGAAATAATTTTATATTAACAATAGCACACTTTAATTAATACAATATATATCTTTATAAAGTCTAACACGCGTTATTTAGGTAAATAATCAATATATTATATGTTTATTATAATCCGATGTTCCACGTGGAACATTGAAAACCGTTAACAAGTTACATATTTTCTAATCATAATTTTTTTTAAAACTTATAAACTTATATTATTGCTTAGATACATATAATAAATGTTCCACGTGGAACATTTATTATTTTAAACTTATTTTCTGGTAAATAATTTATAAATATATGAAATGTCAAAATATAAAAAACCTTTTTTGTTTTACATAATAATTTTTTTATTTTAAAACAACAAAAAAACTTGAATGTTCCACGTGGAACATTCAAAAATTAAATAAAAAAAGTACAATTTCAAAATTTCAAATATTAATATTAAGTTTAAAAACATTTGTTGATTATATATCAAAATGCAGCGTAACAATGTTCCACGTGGAACATTAAAAATACAAAATTATTTCCCGGGAAATAATTATAAATATAAGTTGATAAATTTTTAAAAAAATAATATAATTAAATAGATGCAACATATATAGTGGAAACTAGTCAGAATCGGAAGATAGCAGCTATAACACTCAATATATGTGTGCATCATTTTTTTAGGAGAAAAATATGAATATTGAAAAAGAACTTATGAAATTATCAAATAAAGCATATAAACAAAATGAAATTCCTGTAGCTGCTATTGTTACGTGTAATGGAAAAATTGTTTCGAAAGCTTATAATAAAAGAAACAAAAGCAAAAAGATTTGTGATCATGCAGAAATAATAGCGTTGCAAATAGCAAACAAGAAACTTAAAGATTGGAGATTAGATGAGTGTGAACTATATTCCATTGTAAGACCTTGTGAAATGTGTAAAGGTGTGATAGAAGAAAGCAGAATAAAAAAGGTTTACTATTATTTAGAAAATGATAAAATAGTGAATAAAGACACCATATACGAAAAAAAACCATCAAATTATTGTTTAAGTTATAAAGAAAATATAATTAAAGTATTTGAAAATATTAGAAGTTAAATACGTAAATATATGGTATAATATTTATGTAAACAAAGGAGGTTTTAATGGATTATAAAGTTTTATATAGAAAATACAGACCAATAGACTTTGAAAATGTTGTTGGACAAGATCATATTGTTACTATACTAAAAAATTCTATTATATCCAATAAAATAGGACATGCATATTTGTTTAGTGGCACAAGAGGAACCGGCAAAACTTCAGTTGCAAAAATTTTGGCTAAAACTGTAAATTGTATTAACCCTAATAATGGCGAAAAATGTGGGAAATGCGATATTTGTAAAAAAACAAAGGAAAATGAAATTGATATTATAGAAATTGATGCAGCAAGTAATAACGGTGTAGAAGAAATAAGAGAAATAAGAAACAATGCAAAACTATTGCCTAATATTGGCAAATATAAAGTATATATAATTGACGAAGTACATATGTTATCAACTGGAGCTTTTAACGCGTTATTAAAAACATTAGAAGAACCTCCAAATCACGTCATTTTTATTCTTGCAACAACTGAAAAACAAAAAATACCACTTACTATAATATCAAGGTGTCAAAAATTTGAATTTAAAAAAATAACTAATGAAGAAATATATAACAGATTAAAATATATAGTAAAAAAAGAAAAAATAAAAATAGATGATGAAGCATTGATGTTAATATCTGAATTATCTGATGGAGGATTAAGAGATGCAATAAATATGCTTGATCAGGCTTATTCTGATAATTTGGAAAGAATTAATTCTAGTAACATATATGATATTATTGGTATGGTACCAAAAGAAGAAGTAAAAACTTTTATTGATAATATAAAAATTAATAATGTAAAAGATGTTTTAGATTATATAGACAAATTATCTAAAACAGGAAAAAACTATAAAATATTTTGTGAGAATGTTTTGGAAAATTTAAGAATTAGTCTTTTAGAAAAAAAATTAAATGACACAACTAAAACAAATAGCAACACTGATATTTTATTTATAAGAAAAATATTAACTCTTATCAATGAATTAAAAACTTCACTAAATCAAAAAATATTATTTGAAATTACCATATTAGAGACGATGGAATTATTGAAAGTAAAAGAAAAAGAAGAAAATGCACCTGTAATCATTCAAATAGATAATAAAATAAATCAAAAAGATAATGATTTAGAGAATAATAATATCAGTAGTATAAATCAAAGCAAAGAAGAAAAACAATTTTTAGATAATTTGATGGATATAAGGGTGAATAATGCTTTAGTTGATGCTAATAAAAGCAAATTAGAAGAAATAAAAGAATTACACAAAAATATAATTAATTACATTTCGAATAAAAATTATAATAACATATCAAATATGTTGCTAAATGCAAAACCAATAATAGCATCAGATAAATATGTTATTTATGAATTGAAAAATAAATCATCTGAAATAATTTTTAAAAACAATATTGAATTAATAGAAGAATTAATAAAGAAAGTATACAAAGCTAGGTATAAAGTAGCATGTTTGAAGACAAATGAATGGGTAAATCAAAAAAAACAATATTTAGAAAAAAGAAAAAACAAAATTAAATATGAAATAATAGATGAAGAGTTATTATTATCAAAAAAAACAAAAGATAATGATAATTATACAGAGTTAGAAAAAAAAGCAATGAGTTTATTCGGAACAGAAAAAATAAAGAAAAAATAAAGAAAAAATAAAAAAAAATAAAGGAGAGAAAATTATGAATATGCAAAGTTTAATGGCACAAGCAAAAAAAATGCAACAAGACATACAAAAATCTACAAATGAGTTGGAAGCAATGATGTTTGAAGAAACTGTTGGAGCAGTAAAAGTTGAAGCAAATGGAAAAAAAGAAATAACAAAGGTTGATATAGAAGAAGAAAGTTTAAGCGATAAGGAAATATTAGAAGATATGATTTTAGCTGCAGTTAATGGAGTTATGAGAAAAATCGAAAAAGAAAAGGAAAATAAGCTAGGAAAGTATTCAAACGCAATGGGAGGATTAATGTAATGAAATATCCAGAAAGTTTTTCTTTACTTTTAGAAAGCTTTAGGAAACTACCTGGAATAGGTGAAAAAAGCGCTGAGCGTTTTTTATACTCGGTTTTAGAAATGGATAATGATGAAGTTAAAGATTTCGCAAAAAACTTAGTAAATTGTAAGAAAAAAGTAAAAAAATGTGAAATATGTAATCATCTTACTGAAAATAATATTTGCTCTATTTGCGAAAACAATAGTAGAGATTCAAAAGTGTTATGTGTTGTTGAAGAACCAAAAAACGTTTTCTTGTTTGAAAAAATGGGAAATTATAATGGAAAATATCATGTTTTAAATGGATTAATTTCTCCAATAGATGGAATTAATCCTGAAGATATAGATATTAAGGGATTATTACGCAGAGTAGATAAAAATGTAGATGAAATCATTATTGCGCTAAATCCTAATATTAATGGAGAAACTACATCTTTATACATTAAAAAACTTTTAGAAGGAAAAAAAATAAAAATATCAAGACTATCTTATGGAATACCGCTTGGAACTGATATTGAATATTTGGATCCTCTTATTATAGAAAAAGCGCTTGGAGATAGAAAAGAAATATCATAAAAAGAAATTTATTTTTATATTATTTAAAGAGGGATAATATGAAGATAATAATGATGTTAATAAAAAAGATTGTTTTGGCATTATTTATGTTATATTCAATTAATATAATTATAAATAACTTTGGTATAATAATACCAATAAATATATATACAATTATTATTGTTAGTATTTTAGGAATACCATCAATATTTGGATTTTTATTTTTAAAAACAGTCATATTGTAGGAGGAAAAATGAAGACAAGTTTAAAAAAAATGTTTAACGAAATAAACAAAACAAACAAATTTGGACATGCATATTTAATTTATGATGTTGATTTTCCTGCAATTAAAAATGATTTGGAAAATGTAATAAATAGTTTTTTAATGAAAGAAAAAAGACCATTAACAGATAATCCTGATGTCCATTTAATTACATTGGAAAAATCAATGATTACAAAGGAACAAATTATTGATTTGCAAAAAGAAATATCTTTAAAATCACAAATAAATGATAATGTAGTATATATAATAACTTGCGCAGAAAAATTAAATACTTCTGCTGCTAACTGCTTATTAAAAACGTTAGAAGAACCAGAAGAATTTATATATGCTTTTTTAATAACTAGTAATATAGAAAAAGTAATTTCTACAATTAAATCCAGATGTATTTTGATAAAACTTAATGATCAAGTATTACCTTTAAAAGATATGTATGATCAAGAATTGATCGATATTACTTTAATCATTATAAATATTATTGAGAATGAAATAATAATATCTCAAGGAAAAATTTATCAATTGCTTAAAAAAATGAAAAGAGAAGATGTTTTTCAAGTATTTGAAATAATGAATTATTTTTATAAAGATTGTATAAGTATTTTAAATAATAAAAAAATTGAGTATTTATTTGATTTGGAAACTACATTAGAAAATGTTGCAAAAAACAACAATTCAAAAAAAATAATAAAAAAAATACTAATATTAAATGAAGAAAATAAAAAATTGTATTATAATGTAAATATAAACTTGTTTATAGACAATTTGATTAAAAGGTTTAGTGAGGTGTAAAATGGTTGAAATATATGGTGTTGAGTTTAATAATAATAGTAAAATATATTTTTTTGATGCAAATCACAAAAAAATAAAATTAAATGATTATGTTATTGTTGAAACTGAAAAAGGAACACAAATTGCAAAAGTTGTAACTGAGTTAAAAAAAGTTGAAAGAGAAAAATATAAGAATTTGAAAAAAATAATAAGAATTGCAGACTCAAGCGACGACAAATTAAACGAAGAAAATAAAAAAGAAGCGGATAAAGCGTTAGAAAAAGCAGAAAAAATAGCAAAAAGATTAAATTTACAAATGAAGTTTTTAAATGCAAATATTACTTTAGATAAAACACAATTATATTTAACTTTTGTTGCTGATAATAGAGTTGATTTTAGGGATTTAGCAAAAGAATTAGCTCGTATATATAAAATGAGAATAGAACTTAGACAAATAGGTATTAGAGATAAAGCAAAAGAAATATCTGGTATTGGGCAATGCGGAAGAAGATTGTGCTGTTCTAGTTTTTTAAATAATATTAATTCTGTAAGTATTGGAATGGTTAAAAATCAAAATTTATCACTTAATCCAAACAAAATCAATGGACAATGTGGACGTTTATTATGTTGTTTAAATTATGAAGATGATATGTATACTGAAGCAAAAAAAAATTTACCTACAGTTGGAGAAATGGTTAAAACAGAAAAAGGAATGGCAAAAGTAATTAGTGTTGATATATTATTAAATAAGTATATTGCTATATCGGAAAACAATGAAAAAATAGTTGTAACAAAGCAAAATAGTAGCAAAAGCGATGAAAACAAAATTAAAACACATCATTTTAGAAAAAAAAATTATAATAAATAATAGGAGTTTTAAATGATACAAAAAAGTTTTAAAAATAATAAATCAACTTTATTTTTAGTAAGTACACCTATTGGGAATCTAGATGATATAACATTAAGAGCCATTAAAACATTAAAGGAAGTTGATGTTGTTTTTGCTGAAGATACAAGAACAACAAAAACTTTGTTGAATAATTATGAGATAAAAAAGAAGATATATTCATGTCATAAATTTAATGAAAAAGAAGCAACAAAAAGAATTATTTCTTTTTTAGATAATGAAAAGAATGTTGCTTTGGTTACTGATAGAGGGACACCGATTATAAGTGATCCAGGTGGAATAAGCGCCAAAGAGGTAATAGATTCTGGTTATAATGTTGTTGCAATACCAGGAGTTACTGCTTTTGTTGCTGCACTGACTACATCAGGATTAGATGTTAAAAACTTTTTATTTTATGGATTTTTAAACCATAAGGAAAGTATTAATCATAAGGAATTGATTAAATTAAAAGAGAAGGACACTATTATAGTCTTGTATGAATCACCACACAGACTTATAAAAACGCTAAATAACATAGAAAAAGTGTTTGGTAATATAGAAATAATTATTTCCCGGGAAATAACTAAGTATAACGAAGAAATATTTAGGGGAAAGATAAATGAAGCGATTAATGAATATCAAGATGTTAAGGGAGAAATTGTGATAATTTTAAAACCAGAAAAAACTCAATTAAACTATCACAAATTGCTTGAAGAAGTAGATAATCTTTTAAAGAAAGGTTTTTCAAAAAAGGATGCAATTAAAACAGTTGCAGAAGAACATAATATTTCAAAAAATATATTATATAATCAAGTACAAAAAGAAGGTGAATTATGAAGCTTATAGTTGGATTAGGAAATCCTGGAGAAAAATATTTGAATACAAGACACAATGTTGGATTTATGGCAATAGATCATTATCTAATAAATGAAAAATTAAAATCAAGAAAAAAAGGTTTATATTTAAAAAAAAGTATAGAAAATGAAGAAGTCATATTTTTAAAACCCCAAAAATATATGAATAATTCTGGAGAAGTTATAAAAAGTTTTGTAGATTTTTATAAAATTAATATAAAAGATGTATTAGTTTTATATGATGATATTAATTTTGAAGTAGGATGTGTCAAAATTAAACCACAAGGATCTTCTGGAGGACATAATGGAATAAAAAATATTATACAAAATTTATCTACAGAAAATATAAAAAGAGTTAAAATAGGTATTTCTGGAACAAAGAATGATTTAGCAAACTATGTTACAAGTTCTTTTTCAAAAGAAGATTTAAAAAAGGTTAATGAATTATTAAAAACAACAGATAATATAATAAATGACTTTATTTTTAAAGATTTTGAGTATATAATGAATAAATATAACAGATATTAAATCTGTTTTTTTAAAGGATGGTAAAATGAACGATAAATTATGCGATGTTTTATTTAATTTTAAAATAGCTAACAATATGAAAATAAACTGCAATAATAGAGAAATGTATTCACAAATGATATGTTATTTAAATGATAACTACACACATGATTTGATTATTTTGGTTCCTTCAATAAATGAAGCAAACGTAATTTACAATTCATTAAATAATTATTTGGACAATGTTTATTTATTTTTGGAAGATGAATACTTGACAAAAAAAGCTTTATCTGTGTCGCCAGAGTTTACATTTTCTAGATTACAATTTTTAAATGAATTTGAAAATAATAAAAAAAGAATATTAATAACAGATATAAATGGTTTTATGAAAAAATTACCTAACAAAACAAAATATAGAGAAAAATATTTAAGCATAAAGCAAAAGGAAACAATAAAAAGAGATAAAATAATAAAAAAACTACTTGACATAGGGTATGAAAAAACAAGTTTAGTTACTGAAGTTGGAGAATTTGCAATTAGAGGATTTGTAATTGATATTTTTCCGGTAAATTCTTTAATACCATATAGAATAGAATTATTTGATGATGAAATAGAACAAATAAGAGAATTTGAGGTTGAAACTCAAAGAAGCATTAAAGAAAAAAAAGAAATAATAATTAAACCAGCAAAAGATGAGTACAGTGAATCATTTTCTAATATTATTAATTATTTAGAAAATCCATTTTTAATAATACAAGATGAAAATGAAATATATAAAGCACAAGAAAATATAAACATACAAAAAAAATATTATGAGGATGATGAATTATACGATTATAAAAAACACACATCTGAAAAAAAGCTTTTTGTGAACGTTCTTGACTATTTTGTTGATTCAAATATTAATGTAGAAGTTAAAAATATTGTTGATAAATTAGACTCAATTGACAATTTTATAACTTTTGTTAAAGAAAAAAAGGAAAAAATCTACTTTTTTTCGAATAATATAAAAATTATAAATAAAATAAAAGAACTTAACTTAAACATTTATAAATTTGTTTTTCATGGTTTAAACACCAGTTTATTTGTAAATAACAATTACTACATAAGTGACAAAGATATTTTTCCTATTAATAACAATACAAATTTTAAATCAATATCAAAAATTCAAAACACAAAAAAAATAACTGATTTAAAAAACATTAAAATTGGAGATTATGTTGTGCATAAAGTTTATGGGATTGGAATATATGGCGGAATTGTTACAATTGAGAAAAACAATGTAAAAAAAGATTATCTATTAATTAAATATAAAGGAACTGATAAATTATATTTACCGGTATCAAGTATGACATCCCTATATAAATATTCCTCTAAAGAAGGGAAAAAACCGAAAATTTATAAATTAAACAGTTTGGAATGGGAAAAAACAAAATTTAAAATTAAGAAAAAAATATCAGATATTTCTAAACAATTAATTGAAGTTTCAAAAGAAAGAAATAAAATAAAAATAGAGCCTATGAATATAGTTTTTCCTGAAGAGAGCGTTTTTGCCAATGAGTTTGAATATGTGGAAACAATTGACCAAATTAAAGCCATAAAGGAAATCGAAGAAGATTTAAAATCAGATAAACCAATGGATAGATTGCTTTGTGGAGATGTTGGTTATGGAAAAACCGAAGTAATTTTTAGGGCAATGTTTAAAGTAATTATGCATGGGAAACAGGTTGTTTATCTTTGCCCTACTACTTTGCTCTCAAATCAACAATATAATTCTGCGTTGGAGAGATTTAAAAACTTTCACCTTAATATTGAACTTTTAAACAGGTACACATCAGAAAAAGATGCGAAAAGAATAATTAATGACTTAAAAACAGGAAAAACTGATATTGTATTCGGTACCCATAAATTATTTAATGAAAAAATTATATACAAAGAACTTGGTTTGTTAATTATAGATGAAGAACACAAATTTGGAGTAGAACATAAAGAAAAAATTAAAAAAATAAAAAATTCTGTTCATGTTTTATCGGTTTCTGCAACACCAATACCAAGATCATTACAAATGTCTTTAGTAGGTGTAAGAAATTTATCCTTAATTGAAACAGCACCTCTAAATAGATTTCCAGTTCAAACATATGTAATTAATTATAATGAATTATTAATAAAAGAGGCATTAGAAAAAGAAATAAGCAGACAAGGCCAATCATTTGTTCTTTATAATAATATTAATGGTATGGAAGTGGTATTAAAAAAACTAAAAGCTTTAATTCCGAATGCAACTATTGCCTATGCTCACGGACAATTATCTAAAGAGCAATCTGAACAGACAATGAAGGATTTTGTTGAAAAGAAAATTGATGTTTTACTTACTACAACTATAATAGAGAATGGAGTTGATATCCCAAATGCAAATACAATAATAGTATTAAATGCTCAGAATTTTGGTTTAAGTCAACTTTATCAAATTAGAGGAAGGGTAGGAAGAAGTGATAGGATTGCATATGCATATTTCATGTATAATTCATCACAAATACTTAATGAGTTATCAAGAAAAAGATTAGAAGCTATAAAAGAGTTTACTGAACTAGGAAGCGGATATAAACTTTCTATGAGAGATTTGAGTATAAGAGGAGCAGGGGATATTTTAGGAAAAGAACAAGCAGGATTCATAGATTCTGTTGGAATTGACTTATATTTGGAGTTAGTAAATGAAGAATTGAATAACAAACCAGTTGAAGTAGAAAATAATATTAACATTGATGATGTTCAAACACATATTGATAAAACATATTCAGATGATGATGATATAATTATAGAATTGCATAATAAAATTAATGCTATTAATGATATAAATGATTATAAAATTATTTCCCGGGAAATAAAAGATAGATTTGGATGTCTTGATAATACTCTTGAAAGATATTTAGAACAAGAACTTTTGGAAAGTTCATTAAATAAATTAAATATTAAAATTATGAAAAATGATAAATATAAAGTTTCTTTAATATTAAAAGAAGATTTATATAAAAAACTTATAATTGAAGATTTATTTGTTGAAACAACAAAACTAAGTTCTAAATTTAATTTTGAATATAGAGGAAATAATATTATTATTACTTTAAATAAATTAAATTTAGATGAAGATTTTCTAAAGTTATTAAATAAATTATTATTATATATTATAAAATCCATTTAAAAACAAGAATGATTAATTCTTGTTTTTATACCTTTCAATTGATTCTTCCAATAAAACCATTGCTTTATCTCTGTTTTTAAATTCTCCTGCAATTACATCTATTTCCTGTAATGATTTATAATTGCTAAAGAAATCTTTTATTTCCATTTTTATATGTGGAGCAACATCATTAATGTCATTTAATTGCTCAAATCTAGGATCTTTATCAACAACAGCAATTATTTTTTCATCTTCATAACCATCATCATTAACTTCTAAATATCCTAAAATTCTAGCTTCTACAATACAGCCTGGATAAGTAGAAAAGCTACTTATAATTAATATATCCAACGGGTCTCCGTCTTCGGCTAAAGTATTATCTATAAATCCATATTCACCTGGATATGATAAAGCAGAAAATAAAACACGATCTAATTTCATTCTGCCAGTTTCTTTATTAATTTCAAATTTATTTCTAGTTCCCATTGGAATTTCAATAATAGCTTCCACTACATTATTCATAATATCATCTCTCTTCTATATTAAGTATATTTTAGACAAAATAAAAAGTCAAGTTGTAGTATATATATCCAATTATTATGCAAAATATAATTAAAGGAGTAAAAATGAAATGTACTGGAATAGTAAGAAAAATTGATGATTTAGGAAGAATTGTAATACCAAAAGAAATTAGAACTTATTTATATATTAAAGAAAATGAAAATTTAGAAATATTTGTTGATGAAGAAAAAATCATTTTAAAAAAATATGATCAATTTAAAAGATTTGAAACAACCATAAAAGAATATGTTTTGCTTTTGGAAACCATTTTCAAATTAAATATTATTGTAACAAATTTGGAAAAAGTAATTGTTACATCAATCTCTAGTTTAGAACTGGCAAATAAATCTATTAACAAACCATTTTTAAATATTTTAAATGAAAGAAAGAAAACAATATGTATATGTGACAATTACAATTGGTTTGAAAACATAAACATAAAAAACAATGCATTTATTTATCCTCTGATAAATAATACTGAACTTTTTGGTTCGATTGTACTATTATCAAGTAGAGAAATAAAAGATATTGATAAACAATTTATAGAATTACTTGTTAAATTAATAAAAAATAACCAAAATATTGTCTAAAAATGTAAAACATTAACTTTTATTGTCTAAAATGTTGAAAAACAAAATAATAATTGATATATTCTTGATACGTGTTCTAGTAAAGGGGAATTATATGAATATTGGAAAAGTTTTAAAAAAGCTTAAAGTCAACAAAGCGTTTTTAATAAGAAGTATAATTGTTTTATTATTAACTGGATTGCTATTTTATTATTTTATTACTATAGAAAATTTTTTTAATGCATTATTTTTATTATTTATGGCATATTATGTAATAAAATTACTAATTATTAATTATTGTAAATAAAATTGTTTTATTAAAACGATTTTTTTTATGATATAATTTTTTGAGGAAGTGAAAACAATGTATTATATAGATTCACATGCACACATAACATCTGAATTTTATTCTGACATAGATAAAATTATAGAAAATTCTAAAATGGAAAATGTATTAAAAATAATTAATTGTGCTGATGATATTAATAGTTCATATGAAATAATAAAATTACAATCAAAGTATCCAAATATATTTTATGGAGCAATAGGAATACATCCTGAAAATCTAAGTAAAATAAATGATACAGATATTCAAATACTAGAGCAATTAATAAAAACAAACAAAGTATACGCAATTGGAGAAATAGGTCTTGACTATCACTATGATTCATATGAAAAAGAAAATCAAATAAAAATATTAAAAAAACAACTTTTTTTAGCAGAAAAATACAATTTGCCTGTTATAATTCATTCAAGAGATGCAAATAAAGATATAATTGAGATATTAAAAAAATTTAAATTAAAAGGTGTTTTTCATAGTTTTAAGGGTACAAAGATGGAAGCGTATGAAATAATAAAAATGGGCTTTTTAATTGGAATAAATGGAATTATAACATTTAAAAATGCTGAAGATGAAAGAAAAGTATTAAAAGATATACCTTTAGATAAAATTATTTTAGAAACTGATTCTCCTTTTTTAACACCAAATCCGTTTAGAAAATTGAAAAACGAACCAAAATATATAAGTAATATTGGAAAATATGTTGCAAACATTTATGACAAAACCGAAACCGAAGTGCTTTACACTACAACAAAAAATGTTATACAACTTTTTGACTTGAATGGCTAAAAATGTTATACTTTTTTTAGAAATTTAAGGTGTATTTGTATGATTTATAGAAAAATTAAAAGTGTAATACAATTATTATTGATTGTACCCATTTCGTTTCTTATAGCGAATGATACTTTATTTGATTCAATTAAATTATTAGGAACTGCAAATGAAAACTTAGATAAAGCATTACAAGAACAAGTTATCATAAATAAACAACAGGAATTAGCTGTAATCACAGAAAAAGAGAACCAAGCAATTGAAAAAACAGATAAAAAATCATCTACCAACACAAGAGTAGAAAAGACAGTAGTTACTGAAAAAAAACAGATTAAAGAAGAAATAAAGGCTATAAAACAACAAAGTAAAAAAACAAAAGTTGTATCATCTACGCAAACGAATCCTCAAGTTATTTCAACATTTAAGGGAGAACTAACTGCTTATACTGCAACTTGTTCTGGCTGTTCTGGTGTTCTTGCTTGTCATACAGAAAATGGATCTAGATATGTTGTAAGCAAGAACGGAATATATTATAATGATTCAAAATATGGAAATGTTAGAATAGTTGCCACAAGTTCAAATTATAAATGTGGTACAATTTTAAAATTCAATTTAAGAGGAACGCAAGTTAATGCAGTTGCAATGGATAGAGGGGTAAGTGGTAATGTGGTTGACTTATTGACTACAAATGTTAAAGATGCGTATAAAATTGGAAGAATTTCAAATTTTGAATTTCAAGTTTTAAGAGTGGGTTGGTAATATTTTTGCAAAAAGAGGATATTTGTTATGAAAAACTTTAATTATAAGAAATCATTAGGACAAAATTTTTTAATAGATAATAATATTGTAAATAAAATAGTAGAATCAATTAGTCCCTTAAAAGATGATTTAATTATAGAAATTGGCCCAGGTAGTGGAGCCTTAACCAAAAAACTTGTAAATAAGAATTGTGATGTTTTATGTTTTGAAATTGATAAAAGACTAGAAGAAGAATTGAAAAAAATAAAATGTGATAATTTAAAGATTTTGTTCGAGAATTTTTTAGATGTTGATTTGGAAAAACATACTAAAGCCTATAAAAATATTTATTTTATTGGAAACTTGCCATATTATATAACAACGCCAATAATAATGAAAATAATATATTCAAATATAAATATTAACGAAATGGTATTCATGGTACAAAAAGAAGTGGGTGATAGATTTTGTGCTTTAAATAATACTAAAATGTATAATTCTTTAACTGTTTTTTTAAATTATTATTTTGAGATTAAAAAAATTATTAAAGTTTCAAAAAATTGTTTTGTACCATCACCTAAGATAGATAGTGTTGTTTTAAAATTTTATAAAAGAAAAGAAAAAATGAAGGTTAATAACGAAGAACATTTATTTGAATTAATAAGAGATTCCTTTAAATATAAAAGAAAAAATTTAAGGAATAATTTAAAAGAATATGATTTAATAAAAGTAGAAAAATGTTTAAAAATATTAAAGAAAGATCTTACTTACAGAGCAGAATCATTAACTATAGAAGAATTTGTTGAAATATCTAATTATTTAAATTAGGTATTTTTTTTTTATAATTGCATAAAGTTAATTGGTGATATTTATGATGAATGTAGGTGATTTTGTTACAAGAAACTCATATAAAAATGATATTGTCTTTGAAGTAATAAAAATAAAGGAAGATAATTATTATTTACGAGGAATTAATTATCGATTAGAAGCTGATGCTATAAAAGAAGATTTAAAGAAAGAAAATAAAAAAATATTAGAAAATGATGAAGAATATTTAAAAAGAGTATCAGATTTAAAAAAAGATAATAGAGACGAATATTTTTATTTGCCAGGTAAAATACTTCACATAGATAGCGATAATGAGTATTTAAAAAGGTGTATGAAATTTTATAAAAAAGCAGTGTTCTTGCATATGGAATATGCTTAAGTGAAAAAGATTTAGAAAACAATTTAGACAAATATTTAAACGAAGTAAATCCTGATATATTAATTATAACGGGACATGATGCATATTATAAAAAAAGAAAAGACCAAAATAATGACTATAAAAATAGTGAATACTTTATACAATCTGTAAAAATCGCAAGGAAGTATGAAAAATCATATGATAAACTAGTAATTATAGCTGGAGCATGTCAAAGCAATTATGAAGAATTAATTAAAGCAGGTGCAACTTTTGCTTCCAGTCCTAAAAGAATAAATATTCATGCATTAGATACCGCTATAATAGCAACTACTATAAGTTTAAGTGATAGAAATGAAGAAATAGAATTAATCAAGTTATTGAATAAAACTAAATATGGAAAAGATGGTATAGGAGGGTTAATGTCAAAGGGGATGATGTATATTGGATTTCCAAGGTAATTAAAATGAATATATTAAAAATTAAAGAACAAACAGAAAATATTAAAGGCAAACAAGTAGAAGTTAAAATAAACATAGGGCGAAACAAGTATGAATATTTTAAAGGAGAAATTAGTGAAACATATCCTTACTTATTTATTATTAGAAGAGAAAAGGAAATAAAGTCATTTAGTTATTCTGATATTTTAACAAAAACTCTAATAGTTAAAATTATTTAAAATTTATTGCTTTATTAAAAAAAACATTGTAAAATGAAATTAGATTTAATGCATGGGAGGAATGTTTAAATGGAAATTACATCTGTCAACATTAGAAAAGTTGAAAAAGAAAATTCTCGTATGAAAGGAATAGCTTCAGTTTTACTAGATGACGAATTCGCAGTACACGATATTAGAATTATAGAAGGTGAAAAAGGATTATTTATAGCAATGCCTAGTAGAAAAACACCTACTGGCGATTATAAAGATATTGCTCATCCAATAACACAAGAAACAAGAAGCAAATTTGAAAAAGAAATTTTAAATGCATACGAAAATGCAGAAGACTATGTTCCTGAAAATAAAAAAGAAACAGAAGAAGCTGCAGAAGAAGAATAAGACGTCGTAAGACGTTTTTTTTGTTCTAAATAATTGTTATGTTCATATTTTTAAATAGGAGGGAATATGGACAAGATTAATGACGTACAAGCAACAATAAATCACACTATACAAATAAATGAGAGGAAAAGTATTGTTTTAACTGGAATAAAAAAAATAGACAGTTTTAATGAAGAAGAATTTATAATAGAATCCAGCATGGGTTATGTTCTTGTTAAAGGAAATACATTAGAATTACTGAAACTTGATACATTTCAAGGTACTATATCTATAAAAGGAAAAATAAATAGTTTAAATTATTTAGAAGATTCTAATAAAAAAATTAAAAATGAATCTATAATGTCTAAACTTTTTAAATAATGGAATTAGAAAAACAATTACTTTCTCTTATTTTTTCTTTTTCATATGGAATACTTGTTTCATACATAGTAAACATTCTTTATTATTATCTTAATAACACAAAATTAAAATATAAAATGTTATTAAATTTATTAATTTTTGTAAATGTATTTTTGTTATACTTTATATGTTTAAGAAAAATTAATAATGGAATAATACATGTGTATTTTATTATAGTTTTAATTATTGGATTTAGCTTGTTTAATAAAAACAATTATAAACTTAGAAAATTTTTAAATTTTAATGTAAAAAAAAGTAAAATTAAAGATGAATAATTTGTTTTACTTTTTTTTAAGTGGTAAAATAAATATAATTAGGAGAATAAAATGAGTAGATCAAATAAAAAACATAAAAGAAAAGTATTATTATTAACAATAATTATTATTCCGTTATTTACTTTATTAGTGAGTAATATGTTTTCGTACTGGTCTCAAATATATAAAAACAAAAAAGAAAAAATTCAGTTGAAAGAACAATATGCCAACAAATTAGAAGAAGAGGAAAAATTAAATAAAGAAATAACAAAATTAAATGACCCAGAATATATAGCAAAATATGCAAGAGAAAAATATATGTATAGTAAAAATGGAGAAATCATAATTCGTATAGATGAAGAAGATAAAGGTAACTAAGGTTACTTTTTTTAAGCTAATGTTATATACTTTTATTAAAATATTTGATAAAATTACATAATGTAGGAGGCATTAAAATGAAAGATGTTTATGAATATATTAAAAAAAATACTGGTATTAAATATAAAGATACAATTGTATTAGGAATTTCTGGTGGACCAGATTCTATGGTTTTGTTACATATATTTAATGAATTAAAAAAAGAATTGGATTTGTTTTTGATTTGTGCACATGTAAATCATAATTTAAGAAAAGAAAGCGCAGAAGAAAAAACATTTATAGAAAATTATTGTGGAGAAAAAGGAATATATTTTGAGTATTATAAAATTGAAGAATATGGGGAAGACAATTTTCACAATGAGGCAAGAACAATAAGATATAAATATTTTGAAAAAGTCGTGAAAAAATATGGAGCTCAGTTTTTAGCAACAGCGCATCATGGAGATGATTTAATGGAAACTATTTTGATGAGAATTGCTAGAGGTTCTACATTAAAAGGATACAGCGGTTTTTCTAAAATAGTGGATAAAGAAGGCTATAAAATTATAAGACCTCTTATTACAAAAACTAAGGCTGAAATACTAGAATATGCTAAGAAAAATAATATTGAATATCGAACAGATCAATCTAATTTTAAAGATGTTTATACTAGAAATAGATATAGGAAATATGTATTACCATTTTTTAAAACAGAAGATGAACATGTCCATAAAAAATTTTTGAAATATAGTGAAACACTTTTAGAATATAATGCATTTATTGATAAACAAATGAATAATGTAATAAAAAAAGTTGTAAAACAACATACAATTAATTTGGATGAGTTTAATAAAACAGATCATTTATTACAGGTTAAAATACTATATAACATGCTTGAAAAAATATATAATGACGATTTAATTATAATTAGCGATTCTCATGTGGATTTGATATTTCATTTAATAAAATCAAACAAAGCAAATGCAAAAGTACATTTACCAAATAATGTAATTGTAAAAAAGGAATATGAATTTTTATCTTTCGACGTAAAAGAAGAATTAAATGAAGCATATGAGGTAGAAATTATAGATATTGTTAATTTGCCAAATGCTAAAAACATTTCCAAAGTTAAATCATGTGAATGGACAAATAATTTTTGTACAAGACTTAATAGTAATAAAGTAACCCTACCATTATATGTAAGAAGCAGACATAATGGTGATAAAATGGAAATTAAAGGTATGATTGGTAGAAAAAAGATTAATGATATATTTATAAATGAAAAAATTAAACTTGATGATAGAGAAATTTGGCCAATTGTTTGTGATGCGACTGGAAAAATAATATGGTTGCCTGGATTAAAAAAATCCAAGTTTGACAAAAGTATTGATGAAGAGTATGATATTATACTACGATATTATTAAGAAAAGGAGAAATTTATGAAACAAAAAACAAATAAAAATACTTGGGTACCTTACATTGTACTATTTATGATAATTTTAGGCACATTATATGTATTTAATATGGTAAATGTAAAGGTCAATGAACTAACCTATAATACTTTTATTTCTGAGTTGGAAGATGAAAAAATAAAGGAATTAACAGTTACTCCAAAAAATACTGCAGGTGTTTATGAATTAACTGGAAAGATGAAGAATTATGAAAAAAAGGAATCATTTAAATTAACTGTTCCTTTAACTGATTCAGTAATAGATGATATTTTAAAAGATGCAAAATCACAAAGTTTAGATGTGAAAGTAAAAAGTGATCCGAAATCAAGTTCTTTATGGTCATTTATGATTAATGTTTTGCCATTATTATTATTAATAGGTGCAACAATATATATATTTACTAAACTTGGCGGAGGCAATAAACAATCATTTGATTTTGGAAAAAGTAAGGCGAAATTAAGCGAAGAAACTGGTAAAGTAACTTTTAAAGATGTTGCAGCTTTAGATGAAGAAAAAGAAGAGGTAAGTGAATTAATTGACTTTTTAAAAAATCCAAAAAAATTTACTAAACTAGGAGCAAGAATACCAAAAGGTGTACTTTTAGTTGGCCCTCCTGGAACGGGTAAAACTTTGCTTGCCAAAGCAGTAGCAGGAGAAGCTAAAGTTCCATTTTATTATATAAGTGGTTCTGATTTTGTAGAATTATTTGTTGGTGTTGGAGCATCAAGAGTTAGAGATATGTTTAAACAGGCAAAACAAAGCGCACCATGTCTAGTGTTTATTGATGAAATTGATGCTGTTGGACGACAAAGAGGATCAGGTATTGGTGGAGGACATGATGAAAGAGAACAAACATTAAACCAATTGCTAACAGAAATGGACGGATTTGGCGCAAATGAAGGAATTATAATTATTGCAGCAACAAATAGACCGGATGTATTAGATCCTGCATTATTAAGACCTGGAAGGTTTGATAGACAGGTTACTGTTGCATTTCCAGATAAAAAAGGAAGAGAAGAAATATTGGCAGTTCATGCTAGAAACAAAAAATTTGTAGAAGGACTAACTCTTAGTAATATAGCAACTAGAACTGTTGGGTTTAGTGGAGCAGCCTTGGAAAACTTATTAAATGAAGCAGCCTTATTAACAGTTCGTAGAAATAAAAATGCAATATCTATGTCAGAAATAGATGAAGCTCATGACAGAGTAATGATGGGTCCAGCTAAGAAAAGTAAAAAATATACAAAACTTGAAAGAGAAATGGTTGCTTATCACGAAGCAGGTCATGCTGTTGTCGGAATAAAACTTGAAGGAGCAAATGAAGTTCAAAAGATAACTATTATTCCAAGAGGAAATGCTGGAGGATATAATTTAATGCTTCCAAAAGAAGAAAAGCTTGCGTTATCTACAAAGACTGAATTATTAGAAACAATAAGTAGTTTATTAGCAGGTAGGGTTGCTGAAGAAATAAAATTTAAAGAAGTTACAACTGGAGCTCATAATGATTTTGAAAAAGCAACTAAAATTGCAAGAGCAATGGTAACTGAATATGGAATGAGTGATTTAGGACCTATTCAATTTGAACATCAAGAATCAAGTGTCTTTTTAGGAAGAGACTACAATAAAAGTAGAAATTTTTCAAGTCAAGTTGCATATGAAATAGATCAAGAAATGAGAAAAATAATTGATAAAAGTTATCAAAAAACAAAAAAAATCATTTCAGAAAATACTGATTTACTTGATTTGATTGCTAAGACTTTACTTGAAAAAGAAACAATAACAAAAGAAGAAATAGATTACTTAGTAAAGTATAAAAAACTTCCAAAAGAAACTGAAAAAGAATAAAATTTACATTTTGTGAGAAAATAATATTATGAAAATAATATTATTTTGTTTTGTTATATTCTTTACAAGGTTAATAGATACAACATTAGGAACTCTAAGAACTATAACAACAGTTAAGAATCAAAAATCTATTGCCACAATAATAGCTTTTATAGAAACTATTATTTGGCTTGTAATATTCAAAGAATCAATTGATCCAAATAATTTTTCAATTGTGGTTGTAATTAGTTATTCCTTAGGATTTGCACTTGGAACATATATAGGGATGATTATAATAGAAAAATATTCTACTATTTATGTATCGGTAAACATTATTTGCAAGAAAAATAAAAAGTTAGTAAATGAACTGATTAATAATGGATATTCTGTGAGCGTTGTTAAGATTATGGGGAAAGAACTTATTGGAACTACTTCTAAAAGAGTGACTTATATAAAAGAAATAGTTAACGCTTTTGAAAAAAACGCTTTTATTACAATAAATGAAAATAAAAAAGTTTATAACGGTTATTATTTATAAACTTTTTTATTTTTTTATATTTTCACTAAAATAAGTTTAAAAAAATCTTATATTGTGATAAAATATTAATTGAAAAACATGTAAGTGAGGTATGGATGATGGGAAAAGTAATTGCATTAGTTAATCAAAAAGGCGGAGTTGGAAAAACAACAACCAGTATAAACTTAAGTGCATCTCTAGGTTATCTAGGCAAGAGTGTACTTTTAGTTGATTTGGACCCACAAGGAAACTCATCTACAGGTTTAGGGGTTAATAGAAGTGAAATAGAATTAGGTATTTATGATGCAATAATGGGCAAATGCGATATCAAGGATACTGTGGTTAAAACAAAATTTAAAAATCTTTATGTAATTCCTGCAATGATTAATTTAGCAGGAACTGATATCGAACTTGTACAAAAAGGCAATAAAGATGCTGAATTTAAATTAGGAGAACAATTAAAAATTCAATTAGATATGATAAAAGAAAGTTTTGATTATATTTTAATAGATTGTTTACCTTCGCTAGGATTACTTACCACTAACGCACTTGCTGCATCCGATTCAGTTTTAATACCAGTACAATGTGAATATTTTGCATTAGAAGGTGTAACACAATTGCTAAATACAATAATAATGACTCAAAATAGTTTAAATCCAAAACTAGATATTGAAGGAGTATTATTAACAATGCTTGATGGAAGAACATTAATTGGACTTGAAGTTGTAGAAGATGTCAGAAAATTTTTTAAAGAAAAAGTATTTAATACAATAATTCCAAGACTTATAAAATTAGCAGAAGCTCCATCTCATGGAGAACCTATTCTTGCTTATTCTGCAGAAAGTAGAGGGGCAGAGGCATATATTAACCTTGCAAAGGAAGTGATTGAAAGAAATGGACAATAAAAGAAAAGCTTTAGGAACCGGATTAGAACAGTTATTTAATAATCAAACCTTAGATATGGATAATATCGAAAAGAAAATTATTGAAGAAACTAATCCAAAAGATATAGTAGATATTAATTTAAATGAACTAAGGAGTAATCCATATCAACCAAGACAAAATTTTGATGAAGAAAAACTTAACGAACTTGCTGCATCAATAAAAGAATATGGAGTTTTTCAACCTATTATAGTTAAGAAAAGTATAAAAGGCTACGAAATTGTTGCTGGAGAAAGAAGAACAAGAGCAAGTTTAATTGCTGGCAAAAAAACTATTCCTGCTATTATAAAAGATTTTTCAGAAAATCAAATGATGGAAATTGCTTTACTTGAAAATATTCAAAGAGAAGATTTAAATGCTGTTGAAGAAGCAAAAGCATTTATGAAAATAATAAAAAAACTAGATATAACTCAAGAAGAACTAAGTAAAAAAATTGGTAAGAGTAGGAGCTATATAACTAATACATTGGGCCTTTTGAGACTACCTAGAGAAGCACAACAAGAAATAATAAAGGGAAATATTAGTATGGCTCATGCTAAAATTCTTAGTAAACTTGATGAAGAAGAAGAAATACTTAAATATTTGAAAGAAATTAAAAATAAAAATCTTTCGGTAAGAGAATTAGAAAATTTAATATCTAAAGGAAATATTAAAAGAAAACATGAAGGAAATTATTCTAAAGAAAGAAAATATTCAAATGTTGAGCATATAATGAGAATGAAAATAGGTACAATGGTTAAAATCACTGGTAAAAACATAGAAATACCTTATGACAGTGAAATGGATTTAGAAAGAATATTAAATATATTAAATATTGAAATTGATAAGGAGTAATAATGATTGAAACAATTATTAGTGAAAAGTTTATTTTGCAAATTCTTGATATAGCAATAGTTATTGCTGTTGGTGTTTTGGTGTACTATATTATTAAATCAATTATATTAAGTTCGTTAAAGATACAATTAAAAAGTAAAAGAATTAATGTTAAGAGGCAAAAAACTATAACATCAGTTGCAATTAACATTGTAAAATACTTAATAATTGTAATTGATTTAATAGTAATACTAAAAATAGTGGGAGTTAACACTTCTTCATTATTAGCTAGTATAGGTATATTTTCATTAATACTCGGATGGGCATTACAAGATACTATTAAAGATTTTGCTTCAGGATTTTTTATAATAGCTGATAGAGAATATGAGGTAGGCGATTATATAGAAATTGATGGTTTCTACGGAGAAGTAAAAGAAATGGGTTTAAAAACAACTAAAGTATTAAGTTGGACTGGCGAAATAAAAATATTTAATAATAGTAGTGTAGGGAATGTAATTAATTATTCACAATATAATAGCACTGTTGTTATTGATGTTAATGTGGATTATAGGGAAAAATCAGACAAAATTATAAAAGTTTTGACTGAATTAATTCCAACAATAGAAAAAATAAATGGTGTAAAAAAACACATAGATGTATTAGGAATTCAAGAATTAGCGGATTCTAGTGTTGTTTATAGAATGACTATTGAAGCAAAACCATCAGAAAGATTTGCTATTCAAAGACAGACCTTAAAACTTATTAAAGATACTTTTTATGAAAAAAATATAAAAATCCCATATAAATCTATTGAGGTATATAATGAAAAATAAAGAATATAAACTTAATGATTATGTTATAATGAAAAAACCCCACCCTTGCAAAATGAATTATTGGCAAATAACTAGAATGGGTGTTGATATTAAATTAAAATGTATTAATTGTGGTAGAAGTATTATGATTGATAGGTTATCATTTGAAAAAAAATTAAAAGAAGTGGTGAAAAATAATGACGAGAAATAAATTTAAATTAAGTCCTACGATGATGTTTATACTATTAACTGGAATAACCATTGTTGTAAGTGGGATATTAGCGTTTTTCAATTTGCAATCAGATTATAATACGGTTAATACTGTAACTGGTGGTTTTGACAACAATGTAGTGTCTGTCACTAGTTTATTTAGTTTAGCAGGGCTTAAATTTATTGTTACTAATGCGGTAAGTGGTTTTGTATCATTTGCTCCACTAAGTATGCTTATTATAACTTTGATAGGTATTGGGGTAATGGAAAAAACCGGTTTTTCTAAAACATTTTTTACATTATTAACTCAAACATGCGGAAAAAACACTTTAACTTTTTGGTTAATATTTATTAGTATTTTCTTCTCACTTGTTGGAGATTTAGGATATGTAATAATGTTACCTATGGGAGCGTTATTATTTAAGTATGGAAAAAGAAATCCATTAGGAGGTATTATTGCATCATTTGCTGCTATGTCTTTTGGATATGGTGTGAACGTTTTTATGAGTGTAACAGATAGTACACTTCTTTCTATAACCTTGAACAGTGCAAAAGTGTTAGATACAAATTATACAATAAGTCCTTTCTTTTCAGTAGGAATAATGATTACAGCATTATTTATTATGTCATTTGTTATGACATATATTACTGAAAAAATAATTATGCCAAAATTACCGAAACCAGTTCAAAATGAGGAAGTAGAGGAAGTTAAACTAACTAATAAAGATTTAAAAGGATTAATTATTGGTTTAGGCGCTGGATTTGTTTATATTTTGATTGTAGTATATATGATTATTCCTGGATTACCTTTTTCGGGAGCTCTTATAGAACCAAATGGAAAGTATTATATAGATAAAATTTTTGGAGAGACTTCATTATTTAATGATGGATTTGTATTTATAGTTGCAATGTTATTTATTCTTGTTGGTGTGTTTTATGGAATTATTGTTAAAAATATTAAAAATAATAAAGATGTAACTGATGGTTTTAATTATTCTTTAGATAAAATTGGAAATATATTAGTTTTAATATTTTTCGCTTCACTATTTATTAGTGTATTTAAGAAAACGGAAATTGGTTCAGTTTTAGTTGCGTTATTTTCAAATTTCTTATCAAATCTTGAAGTAGGAGGACTTCCACTTGTATTAACTTTATTTATTGGAGCAATGCTTACTAATTTAGTATATCCGAGTCCTACTTTAAAATGGGCTATGATTGGTGTTAGTGTCCCAGTCTTTATAAATGCATCTTTATCACCAGAATATGCTCAAATAGTGTATACTGCTGGTTCAAGTGTAACAAATGGCATAACCCCATTACTAGCATATTTTGTAATTTATATTGCTTATTTGGAAAAATATAATTCTTCTCAAGGAGAAATGATAACATTGTTTGGTAGTATGAAGTACATGATTCCGTATTCGTTTGCAGTCTTAGCAATATGGATAGTATTAGTAATTGGATGGTATATTACAGGAATGCCATTAGGCGTTGGTGCTCTCCCAGGAGTTGAATATGTCGCTTAAAGCAGGAATAATAGGGATGCCTAATGTTGGGAAAAGTACATTATTTAATGCAATAACTAAAAAAAACATTTTAGCAGAAAATTATCCGTTTGCTACTATTGATCCAAACATTGGAATGGTTACTGTACCAGATAGCAGACTTGCTGTTTTAGAAAAAATGTACAATCCTAAAAAAACAATTTCCACAATGTATGAATTTACGGATATTGCCGGTTTAGTTAAAGGGGCATCACTTGGAGAAGGATTAGGAAATAAATTCCTATCTCATATTAGAGAAGTGGATGCAATCGTACAAGTAGTAAGATGTTTTGAAGATAAAAATATAACACATGTTGAAGGAAACGTTGATCCGGTAAGGGATATAGAAATAATAAATTTAGAATTAACTATTAGCGATTTGGAAATAGCAGAAAATAGAATTAGTAAGATAGAAAAAAAGGCAAAAACAACAAATGATAAAGAAACAAAGCAAGAATTGGAAGTATTAAAAAAAATTCAAGATGCTCTTTCAAAAAATATTGCTTTAAGGTTGATATCATTTTCAGAAGAGGAACTTTTAATAATAAAAAATTTTAATTTCATCACATTAAAACCAATCATATATTTAGCAAATGTTTCTGAAATTGAAATGATAAATAAAGAAAATGTTTTTATCTCAAAATTAAAAGATTATTTAAAAGATTTTAATGGTGAATTGATTATTATGTGTGCAAAATTAGAAAGTGAATTATCCGAATTAAATGAAGAAGAAAAGAACGAATTTTTAAAAGAAATTGGAGTAGAAGAAAGTGGACTAGATCAACTTATTAAAATCACATACAAATTATTAGGTTTAGAAACATTCTTTACAGTTGGAGAAGATGAATGCAGAGCATGGACATTTACTAAAGGAATGAAAGCACCAGAGTGTGCAGGAATTATTCACACAGATTTTGAAAGAGGGTTTATTAGAGCCGAAGTAATAACATATAATGATTTGATTGAATATAAAAGCGAATTAAAAGTAAAAGAAAATGGGAAGTTAAGAGTTGAAGGAAAAGATTATATCATGAAAGATGGAGATATTTGTCATTTTAGATTTAATGTATAAAGTGTATTATAATACACTTTTTTCTTGTTTTTTATAATAAAAAAGAATATAATTATCTTAAGAGGAGGGAGTATTTATGGATAGAGTAGAAATAAAATCATTGGCAAAAGAAAAAATAGAAGGTAAAAGATGGGTTTTATGGCAAGCATTTCTTGTTGTAATGGCTGTGTATATTTTATTTAGCGCAATCCAAATGATATTTGGAATTGAAGATAATACTACTGGAGCTTATGTATATGAAATAGTATATACACTTATTGCAGCACCAATTACTGTTGGACTTATGAAGTATTGTTTAGATGTATCTAGAGGAAATAAATTTAATTTAAAAGATTTATTTATGAGTTACAAAAACATACTACCAATTATTGCAACTGTAATTCTTACATATATTTTTATTTCAATTGGTTTTTGCTTATTAATTGTGCCTGGTATTATTGTTGGAATCGGCCTATCACAAGTATATTATTTGTTAGCTGATGGTGAAGATGATCCTATTGGAGCAATTAAAAAAAGTTGGAATATGCTTAAAGGATACAAATGGAATTATTTTGTATTTGCATTAAGTTGGCTTGGATGGATAGTTTTATCTTGTCTAACTTTTGGAATACTACTTATTTGGGTTTATCCTTATATGGCAATGTCATATGTAATATATTACGAAAAATTACTTGAAAAACAAAAAGTAGTTGAAACAAAACCAACACAAAAAAAAGAACCAGCTAAGAAAAAAACAACAGCAAAAAAATAGAATTTAATTCTATTTTTTTTATGCTTACATATAAATATTTATAGTTGTTTTATTATTGTTTGTTTGATATAATACAAATTGAGCGAGAGCTCCTTGCTTCATTTTAGAAGCCAAAGACCATAAGGAGGTGTAGTATGAACAAATATGAAATAATGTATATTGTTAGAAGTGACATGGAAGAAAGTGCAGTAAAAGAAATTTCTAAAACATTTGATAAAATATTAACTGATAAAAAAGCAAAAATAGTTAATAAAAAAGAAATGGGACAAAAGAAACTTGCATATGAAATTAAAAAGCAAAAAACTGGATTTTATTTTCTTTTAAATATTGAAGCGTCACCTGAAGCAATAAAAGAATTTGATAGAAAAGCTTTAATTGAAGAAAATATTTTAAGACATTTAATCATTAAAAGTGAGGAGTAATATAATGAATAAAGTAGTATTAATAGGAAGACTTACAAAAGATCCTGAACTAAGAACAACAACTAATGGCATTCCTGCAACAAATTTTTCTTTAGCTGTAAATAGAAATTTTAAAAATAAAGAAGGAAATATTGAAGCTGATTTCTTTAATGTAACTGTATGGAGAAAACAAGCTGAAAATGTTAGTAAGTATTGTCAAAAGGGAACACAAGTATGTGTAGAAGGAAGACTTCAAAACAGAACATATGATGCTCAAGATGGTACAAAAAGATATGTTACTGATGTAGTTGCAGATAGCGTTGAATTCCTTAGTAGAGCAAATAGCGCATCAAGCAGTTCTTTTGCACAAGATGCTGCTGGAATACCTGATCAAGATGTAGTTTCTCAAACTAAAGAAACAGAAATTTCTGGAGATGATCCGTTTAAAGATTTTGGTTCTGAAGTAGTTTTAACTGATGATGATTTACCATTTTAAGGAAGGAGATAATTATGGCAGAATTTTATAGAAAAAAGAAAAAAATATGTCAAATGTGTGCTGGAAAAAGCGTTGATTATAAAGATGTAATGATAATAAACAAATATATAAATGAAAAAGGTAAAATATTACCTAGAAGAATGACTGGTGCTTGTGCACAACACCAAAGACATATTGCAAAACAAATTAAATATTCAAGATTTATGGCGTTAATTCCATATGTTAAATAAATAATCGTTTAGATTATTTTTTTTGTGTTATAATTTAATTAGAAGGAGGACATTATGATAGAAGAATATAATAAATCAGGAATACAAAAAGTAAATAATAATATTTGCAAACTAATAATTCTTTCAATTTTAGCAGGAATGTTTATTGCTCTAGCAGGTGCAATAAGCGTTTATGCTTCATATAGTATTAGTTTGCCAAGCGTTGCGAAACTTGTAATGGGATTATTATTCCCGGTCGGGTTAATACTTGTTATTCTTATGAAAACAGAATTGTTTACTGGAAACATGTTGTTAATAATTCCAATTATTAAGAAAAAGATAAAAATAAATCAATTACTAAATAATTGGTTGTGGGTTTATATTGGAAATTTTATTGGAAGTATTATTGTTGCTCTTGTAATATATTATGCAGGAAATGTTGAAGCAAATGATTTGCTATTTAATAAATTTGCATCTATTTCTGTTACAAAAACAAGTTTAACATTTATTAATGCAATGATACTTGGTATATTTTGTAACATTTTAGTTTGTGTAGCAGTATATTTAGCTTTTATAAACAAAGATACCATATCTAAAATATTTTGTATATTTATCCCTATAATGGTCTTTATAATTTTAGGATTTGAACATAGTGTTGCAAATATGTTTTATTTGAGTATGGGATATTTAACAAGTGAAATAAGTATATGTGATGCATTATTTAATAATTTACTACCGGTAACTATAGGAAATATTATTGGTGGATTTTTAGTTGGTTTTTATATTTTATACGCTAATAAAGAAAAGAAAAATAAGTAAGCTTATTTTTTTTTTCATAATAATATGATATAATATTTTACGAACCAAGAGGTGATAAAAATGAAAATAATATTATTGAAAGATATAAAAAAACTTGGTAAAAAAGATGAAATAGTTGAAGTGAAAGATGGTTATGCAAAGTTTTTAATAAATAATAATCAAGCTGTTCTTTATACTCATAGAAGTAATGAAGTGTTAAATAGAGAAATAAGTTCAAGAGAAGAACAAGAAGAAAAACTTATTGATGAGTGTAACAAACTAAAAATAAAGTTAGAAGCTGAAAAACCTATATTAAAAGTTAAGGTTGGTTCTAATGGTAAACTTTTCGGAACAGTCTCAACAAAACAAATACACGAGAAACTTATTGAATTAGGCTATAAAATTGATAAGAAGAAAATAGAAAAACCTGATATAACAACTATTGGAAATTACGAAGTGAAAATAAATTTACATAGTAAAGTAAAAGCTAAGATAAAAATAAATGTAAAAAGTGAGTAGGTGAGAAAACATGGCAGTAAATAAAGAACCCCAAAATATAGATGCGGAAATTTCCGCTTTAAGTTGTGCATTTTTGACGAATGAAGCATTAGATAAAGTTTGTGAGGATTTATCATCAGAATGTTTTTATTCTGAAGCGAACAAAAAAATCTATGAAGTTTTAAAAGAATTAAGATTAAAAAATGTATCTCTTGATGTTACTACTGTTGCAAATGAACTAGAAAAGAAAAAAGAATTAGGTAATATTGGTGGAGTTGAATATTTAACTGAAATAATTGAAGCCGTTCCAACAGCTGCAAATGTTAATGAATATATTAATATTTTGTTTGAAAAAACAGTATTACGTAATTTAATTAATAAAGCAACAAATATTGTAACTGATTGTTATGAAGAAAAGAAAGATCTTGATGAAATAGTTGAAGACGCTGAAAAAGGTATTTTAAGTATCAATAAGGATAGGATTGGAAAAGAAGTAAGATCAATTCAAGATGTTATTGTAAAAGCGCAAAACGATCTTGAACTATTAGCAAAAAATGGTGCAGATATTACAGGAATTCCAACAGGTTATTATGATTTAGATAATAGAACAACTGGACTTCATGAAAATGAATTAATTATTTTGGCTGGTAGACCTGGTATGGGTAAAACTGCACTTGCAATTAATTTTGCAACAAATATTGCAATTAACGCAAAGAAAAGTGTTGCATTATTCTCACTAGAAATGAGTGCTGAACAACTTGTTAATCGTATGTTTGCAAGTGTCGGAAGAATAGACTTGAAAAAAATGAGAACAGGAAGACTTGAACATAAAGATTGGAAGAGCTTGAACGAAGCAATGAGTCAACTTGCAGATACAAAGTTTTTCTTAGATGATACTCCAGGAATAACAGTTAGCGAAATGAGAAGTAAATGTAGAAGACTAAAAAATAGTGATAAAGGATTAGATATTATTATAGTTGATTATCTTCAACTTATCAGTAGTTCTAGTAAATATACAGGTCAAAGAGTACAAGAAGTGTCTGAAGTATCAAGAGATTTAAAAAAATTAGCTATGGAACTTAAAGTGCCTGTTATAGCATTAGCTCAACTTTCACGTTCTGTTGAAGCACGTGAAAATAAAAGACCAATAATGAGTGATTTGAAAGAAAGTGGAAGTATTGAACAAGATGCAGATATTGTAATGTTCTTATATAATGATGATTATTATAATATGAAAGCAAAAGATAAACAAACTACAACAAGTACAGAGTTAATTGTTTCTAAACATAGAAATGGTTCAACAGGGACTGTTGACTTAATATTTGAAAAAAATATGAGTTGTTTTAATAACAGTATAAATAGAGAGGTTAAAATTAATGAATAAAAAAGAAAGCTTATTTTTGATAACGTTAATGATATTTGGACTATTTTTTATAGTCGGTTTTATTGGTGTAAAAAAAATAGAAAAACCAGTTTCTTTATATCAAGTGTATTTAGATGAAGAAATTGTTGGTACAATTAAGGATAAAAATGAACTTCTTGATTTAATTGATAAAGAACAAACATATTTAAAAAGAAAATATAATGTTAAAAAAGTATATCCTCCTAAAGGATTAAAGATACAAAAAGTTGTTACTTATGAAAAGGATATTGAAAGTGTTCAATATATTTATAATAAAATAAAAAACAAAAAACCTTTTACTATAAAAGGCTACACAGTAACAATATATAAATCAAAAGATAAAAAAGAAATACTTAATGTACTTAAGAAAAAAGATTTTGAGAAAGCAATTAATAATACAATTACTGCTTTTGTTAATGCTGAGACATATTCAAAATATTTAAATGGCACTCAAGGAGAAATAACAGATTATGGAACAAAAATAGAAGATGTAGACATAAAAGAAAAAATAACATATAAAGAAAATTATTTATCAAGCGATGATAACATTTTTACCACTAAAAAAGATTTAAGTAAGTATTTATTATTTGGAACTCTTGAGGAACAAAAGAGTTATACAGTAAAAGCGGCTGATACATTAGATAGTATTGCTGCAAAAAACAATTTGAGTTTAGAAGAATTTCTAATTGCTAACGCTGATATTCCAAGTGAAAACACATTATTGTTTTCCGGGCAAAAAGTTAACATTGGTTTAATTAATCCGCAGGTAAGTGTTGTAATTACTAGTTCAATTGTTGAAAAACAAAAAATAAAATATAAAACGCAAGAAAAATACGATGATAAACTACCAATAGGAACAACTGATGTTGAACAAGAAGGGGAAAATGGAGAGAGCAAAGTAACTATAAAACAAGAAGCGGTTAATGGTGAAACCACATATGCTTTAATTACCAAAAGTGAAGAAATAACTCCTTCAATACCTAAAATTGTTAAAAAAGGAGGATTGTCAGTATCTGGTAATGTTTCTGGAGATTGGGCATGGCCAACGATTAGTCCATATTTGATAACTTCTCCATTTGGACCACGTTGGGGAAGGCTGCATGCTGGTATTGATATTTCAGGTTGCGGACATGGTTCACCAATATATGCCGCAAACGCCGGAACAGTTACAGATTCAAGTTCTGGGGGATCTATGGGGAACTATATTTATATTAATCATGGGAATGGATACTATACTGGATATCTACATTTAGCAGCAAAATATGCTAAAGAAGGACAGGTTGTAAAAAAAGGACAAGTTATTGGTACTATGGGAAATACCGGAAGAAGTACAGGAACACATTTGCATTTCACAGTAGTAAAAGGTGGGAAACCATATAGTGGAGGAACAGCGTTTAACCCGCTTGTGTTATATAAATAATGAAGGTGACTGTACTTGGAAGTGGTTCTAAAGGTAATTCAACATTAATTCAATTGGAGGAAATCAATATATTAATTGATGTTGGTTTTTCGTATAATAAAATGCAAGAAAAATTATCTATGATTAGTATTCAACCAAAACAAATTGATTTAATACTAATAACACATGATCATTCTGATCATATTAAAGGACTAGAAACTTTTTTAAAGAACAATAATACTTTAGTATATGTGAGTGAAAAAATCAGCCAAAAGAATGTGTTTTTAAAAAAATACACAAATAAAAAAGATTTGAAAGACATAGAAAAAAAAGAATATAGTATTAAAATAATTCCTGCATCTCATGATGCAACTGACACAAAAGGCTTTGTAATAGAAGAAATAGAAAGTTTAGTGTATTTAACAGATACAGGATATGTTAATAAAAGATATTTTGAATATTTAAAAAATAGAGAGTATTATATATTTGAAAGTAATCATGATGAAGAAATGCTTAGAAAAGGAAAATACCCAGAGTATTTACAAAGAAGGATACTAAGTCCTGTTGGACATTTATCTAATAGAAGTAGTGCAATTTATTTATCAATGCTTATAGGAAATAAAACAAAACAAATAGTGTTAGCGCATTTAAGTGAAGAAAATAACACGCCAACAAAAGCAATTGATACATTTAATGAAGTAATGAAAAAAAATAATATTTCATTTCAAAATGTAGTATGTGCTAAACAAGAAAGTTTGGTAAAAGTAAATGATTAAGATAATTTGTGTAGGAAAATTAAAAGAAAAATATTTAATAGAATTAGTAAATGATTATAAAAAAAGAATCAATAAATATCATAAAATAACTTTAATTGAAATTCCTGATTCTAATATTTTTGAAGAAAGCAAAAAAATAATAAAATATATAAAAAAAGATGATTATAATATTATCTTAGATATAAAGGGAAATAAACTTGATAGTATTGAATTAGCAAATAAAATAAATGATTTATTTATTAATGGTTATGGAACCATTACTTTTATTATCGGTTCAAGTGAAGGGTTAAGCGATGAAGTAAAAGAATTTGGAGATTATAAATTGTCGTTTACTGATTTCACAATGCCTCATGGTTTATTTAGAGCTGTGTTACTTGAACAAATATATAGATCATTTAAAATTATTAATAATGAAAAATATCATAAATAAAAACTAATATATTTAATAATAAATTAGTTTTTTTATATACTTCAATAGGTGATAATATTGCTTGATTATGTTTGGGTTTTATTAATAGGGTTTATAATAGTATTAAGTTTATATTTTAGTTTTAAATTAAAATTTAAAAATTACAATTTTATTAAAATGATAAAAAATATAAAAAATGACTATAAGTCTATTTTTTATATTTCAATAGCAACAAAAGTAGGAGTAGGTTCTATTATTGGAACAACTATTGCAATATATACAGGTGGAATAGGCTCTATATTTTGGATATGGATATTTGGTCTTATTACAACCTCAATAGTGTATGTTGAAAGCTTACTTGGTAATAAATATAAAAAAGAATTAGCAGATGGTTATGTTAGTGGGCCAAATTTTTATATAAAATATGGTTTAAAAAATACAAAATTAGCAAATTTCTATTTAATTATTCTAATAATAACATATACATTCTTTTTTTTAATGATTCAAACAAATACAATAGATTTAGTTTTTAGTGAAAATTTAAATGTTAATAAAATTGTTTTATTTTTAAGTATATTTATAATATTATTTTTAATAGTTATATCCACTCCAAAAGAAATAATAAAGTATATAAATAAAATTGTTCCTTTTATGTCTATATTTTTAATAATTATTTCTTTCATTGCTATAATCAAAAATATAAATAGTCTTGATCATGTATTATATTTAATAATACATGATGCATTTAACTTTAAAAGTGTATTTGGAGGCCTTATACCAACGATTTTAATTTCTGTAAAGAGAAACATCTTTCAAAATAAACTTTTGATAGGGCCCACTTCTATTGCCTCTGCAGTTAAAAATGGAAATTCACATATTATAGCAGGAACATCTGTTATTGCAAATTTGTTTATTTCTTTTGTTATATGCACATTAGTAGCTTTTCTAATAATAATCTTTAAAATAGATAATAATACCGAAACTTTAAATTATATTTCTTTAATTTCAAAAGTTTTTGTTTTTCATTTTAATAATGTAGGAAGATTAATACTAACTATATTATTAGCTATGTTTGCATTTACTACTATAATAAGTGGTTTTTATTATGGGTTAACAAACTTAATGTATTTAACAAAAAATAAAATAATAATTTTAATATTTAGAATAAATGTGTTATTATTTACATTAAGTGGAGTTATATTAAAACCAAAAATAATTTGGTACATAATTGACTCAATGATGTTTATTTTAATAATAATAAATATAATATGTATAACTTTATTAAGGAGAAAAGTAAATTATGATAGGTAATGATTGGGATGAAATTTTAAATAATGTATTTAAAAGCGAAGGATTTAAAACTTTTATGAATGTTATAAAAAAAGAATATAATAAAAAAACAATATATCCTAAATATGAAGAAATTTTTAATTCATTAAAAAATACTGCATTTAAGGATGTAAAAGTTGTTATTGTGGGACAAGACCCTTATCATGGTGAAGGAGAAGCGCATGGGTTATCATTTTCTGTTAAAAAGGGTGTTAAAATACCCCCAAGTTTACAAAACATTTTTAAAGAGTTAAATAATGACTTAAATATTGATATACCAAATAATGGAGATTTAACAAAGTGGACAGAAGAAGGAGTTCTTCTTTTAAATAGTGTATTAACTGTTGAAAAGGATAAAGCTGCTTCTCATAAGGAAATTGGTTGGCAAAGACTAACAGATTTTATTATTAAACAATTGAATAATAAAAAAGACCCTTTAGTATTTATTTTATGGGGGAATTTTGCTAGAAGCAAAAAACAATATATAACTAATAAGAAACACTTGATAATTGAGAGTACTCATCCTTCTCCTTTTAGTGCTCATAATGGATTTTTTGGTTCAAAACCATTCTCTAAAACTAATAATTATTTGAAAGCAAATGGTTTGAAAGAAATAGATTGGAATTTAAATTAATGATTTAAAAAAATATAAAAGGATTTAATCCTTTTATATTTTAAAATCTTTTATATAATCATCATTTAAATCTTTGCCATCATATTGATTTTTAACTCTGTATCCTCCTAAAAAACCAATTATGTTTGATGGAAAGGTTTTAAGTAAAATATTATATTGATACGTATATTTATTATAATATGTTCTAAGACCAATTAGTTTTTCATCTAAGTCATTTAATTTATTTAATATGCCTTTAAAAATTTTATTATTATTAAGTTTAGCATCATCCTCATTTATTTTTATAATTTCATTATAGTTATTAATAAGGATTCTATTTATTTCAAAGTTTGAATGTTCATCACTTTTAATTTTTTTAAGTTCATTAAAACACTTTATATCGTTTTTGTTGTTTTTTTCAATAATATTAATAGCCTTAATCAATAAATCATAAACATTTCTTAATTCTTCATCAATATTTATTTCCGCATTATTTAGTTTTAATAATGCTTTGTTAATTTTATTATAACAATTTATAAAAACTATTCCTACAGAGCATAATATAACAACAATAATTATTAAAATTGAAAATACTATTGGCATATAATCACTACTTTCTGTTATTAATTATAACAAATATTTGTATTTATTTAAACCCTATAATTAATTCTTTCATCAAATTCTACATAGTCTAAATAAATCATTAAAATCAAAAACCATTTTCCTGTATTAGGATCACTAATTATTAAATGATCTCTTCCGGCTTGTTCTACAATTCCATTAAATTTTTTATCTTTCCATTCAACACTGTCTGGAAAAGAAACATAAGCAGTAATTTTTTTACCTTTATTTAATCTTAATATGTTTTCTATATAACTTTGTTCCATTGGTAAATCATTAACTGTTTCTACTGGTATTTTTGTGCTTTCATAATTATTACTTACACCTTGATTATACATTGCATTATTATAAAAACTTCCATTCATTATTACCCTCCTATTTAATTATTATGAAAGTCTTTAAAATAAATGAAAAATATATTATAATTAATATATTAAGGATGTGAAATATGAAAACAAAGATAGCTGTCTCAGCAAGACATGTACATTTAGATTTAGATACAAAAATTATTTTATTTGGTGATAAGCCTCTTACAAAAAAAGAAAATTTATCTCAAAAAGGACAATATACTTGCAGTGAAACATTAACTATTAAAACGCAAACTAATATGATAGAAAACGTTAGAATACTTGGACCACTTAGGAAACATAATCAAGTAGAGATTTCAAAAACAGATGCAGTAAAACTTGGCATAAATCCTCCTGTAAGAGATAGCGGAGATTTAAAAGGTTCTGAAGATATAACTCTAATAAACGGTGAAAGAGAAATTAATATAAAGGAATCATGCATTATTGCTAAAAGACATATTCATGTTGACTTAGAAACTAGCAAAAAGCTTAACTTAAAAGACAAAGAAATAGTATCTTTAAAAATATATACTCAAAGAGGAGGAATACTTAATAATACAAATATTAAAGTAGATGAAAAATATACGTTTGAAGCACATTTAGATACGGATGAAAGTAACGCACTTGGGTTATCAACAGGAGATGAAGTAGAAATAATAAGATAGTTTAAAAAATGGAAAGTTATCCATTTTCTTTTGTTTTTTTGTTGTTTGTTGTATAATATAAACGTGGTGGGTTTTATGTCATTATTTAAATATTATGAGAACGAAAAATTTAATTTTATAGTAAACGAAAAAGACTTTACTACTATAATGGGTAAAGGAAATAAAAGAATTATTAATAATATATATAATTTAGAAAAAAATGATTATATTAAAATTAATTATATGTCTTTTAAAGGAATAGAAACGCTTAAAATTGCTAAAAGAATAAATGTTGTATTAAATGAAAATTTAAATATTTTTATATGTCCAACTGTAGAGGAAGAAATTTCATTTGTTCTTGAAAACCTAGGGATGAGTAATATTAAAATAATTGAAAAACTATCTGAATTATCATTTAAATATAAAATACGTGATATCTTAAAATGTAATCCAACTAGTATTGGAAATACCGATAAAGTCAAAGTAAAAATACTATGTGCTTTATTAACTAAACCAAAAGTACTTGTATTAGACAATGTTTTAGAACATTTAGATTATAATGACAAAAATTTTATAATACGAATATTAAAAAAATATTCTCGTGAAGATAATTGTATTATTAATTTTACTAATAATGTTGAAGAGTGTTTATATGGAAATAATATAATACTTACTGATTATGAATACATAATCGCAGAAGGAAACACTCTAAGTGTATTAAATGAAGATAGGTTATTAAAAAAACTTGGTTTTGGATTGCCATTTAGTATTGAATTATGCAAAATCTTAATGGATTATAATTTATTAGAGAAGTATTATTGTAGTAATAAAAGGCTGGTGAGTAAACTATGGAAATAAAGTTTAACAAAGTAAGTTTATTGAAAAACCAGTCATGTTTTAAAAAAAAGATTTTATTAGATCACGTTAGTTTTAACGTTAAGGAAAAAGGAATATATGGGTTTGTAGGAAAGTCAGGCAGTGGAAAAACTGAAATATGTGAATTGATTAATTTTTTAGAAAAACCTGATTTTGGTCTAGTAAAAGTAGGAAATTATTATAGTAAAACTTTGAAAAAAAACTATAATAATTTAAGATTTAACGTTGGTTACGTTTTTTCTAATCCTAGGGAGATGTTTGTTTCAAACAAGGTTAAAGATGAATTATCATTTGGATTAAAATATTTTAAATATAAATACAAATCAAAAAACAAAAGAATACTAGATTCTTTAAAACTTGTTGGATTAAATGATAGTTATTTAACAAAAAAATTAAATATTCTTAATTTAGCTGATGCTAGAAAAGTTGCTCTTGCATCAGTATTAACATTTAATCCTAAGATTATTATATTAGATGAACCAACAATTGGACTTAATAACAAAGAAAAAAATGATTTAATAAGGCTATTAAATATACTTAAAAACAAATATAACAAAATAGTAATAATAACAACTAAAGATACTGATTTTATTTATTCTTTTGCTAACTACATTTATTTGCTTAATAACGGAAAAATTGTAAAAGAAGGTAAGAAAACTATAATGCATGATGAAGTATTATTAAAAAGTCTTGGTTTAAGTGTACCTAAAATAGTTTCTTTTGTTAATGAAGTGAGATTAATTGATAAAAAATTCAAATACTTTGATAATGTAAAAGATTTAGCAAAGGAGGTATATAGAAATGCACGTTAATAATTTATATTGTTCTAATTGTATTAATCCTAAAATATTTAGATTAAATTTATTTACTAAGATTTTTTCTTTTTTGTTAAGTCTAGCTTTTATAATACTAAATCATAATTTATTATTTTTAGGTTTTTATTTTATTATTCTCTTAATTCTTATAAGAGCATCAGGATTCCATTTGAAAAACATATTTAAATACATTAAAGATTTATGGTTTATAAATATTTTATTAGTTATTGCTTGTTTATTAACTATAAATATTTATTTAACTATTTATTTGATATTAAGTTTTCAAATTGTGTTTATTTATGGTTATTTTATTTATAGTAGTAGTTCACCAATTGAATTAAAAAAGTGTTTTGTAATACTGTTTAAACCTCTTGGAAAAATAAAAATTAATTATAATAAATTGGCTGATAAATTGGTGGATTTCATATCATTTTTGCCTGAATTAGTAATTTCATCAAAAAATGTAGTTAATAAAGAAAAAAGTAGGGGTGTGGATATAACTTGTGTAGATTTGAAAACTAAATTAAAAGCATATTGTAATATGTTTACCAAAGGATTAGAATTAACGCAACGAAAGTTAAATAAACAAAAAACAATGAAAAAGTTTATGCTTTATAATGATGAAAAAAAAGCTAAGTTAAAATATAAAGGAATAGAAAGTGTAGATTTTATATTTGTCATAATTCATTTATCTATGTTTTTATTAATTATATATGAGGAGGAAATATATTATGAGATGTCTTTTATACCTTTCCTATGATGGTAGTAAATATAATGGTTATGCAAAACAAAAAGGAAAAAAAACTGTTCAAGGTAAAATAGAAGAGGCTTTAAAAAAAAGATTTAATAAAGAGATTAGAACAGTAGGAAGCGGAAGAACTGATAAAGGAGTTCATGCTTATAATCAATGTATTCATTTTGATATTTCAGAACCTGTTGAGCTTAATAAGTTAAAATTTTATTTAAATACAAGTTTAAATAGAGAAATATACATATATAAAATAGAAGAAGTGGAACCTAGTTTTCATGCAAGATATAGTGTTAAAATGAAACAATATTTATATAAAATAAATATTGGAACTTACAATCCTATTGAAAAAGACTATGTTTATCAATATTGTAAAAAGTTAAATATAAAAAAATTAAAACAAATAAATAAATTATTAAAGGGGACTCATGATTTTAAAACATTTACACCTGAGAAAAATATAAAAGATAATTATATTAGAACAATATATGATATTAAAATAAAAAAAGATAAAAATTATGTTTATATTTATATAACAGCATCTGGTTTTTTAAGATATATGGTTAGGAATATAATAGGTTTATATATAGGAATTAATGAGGAAAAGATTAAAATAGAAGAAGTTCAAAAAATATTAAAAAGTGGAAAAAGAAGTAACCTTGGAGTTACTGCTCCAAGTGAAGGTTTATATTTGAACAAAGTTTTTTATTAATATTTGTTGTTTTAATAATTAAAATTTGTTATTATTAAATTGTAAAATAAGGAGTTAATAGTGAAAGACAAGAAATATTTTAATTTAATTGTTGTAAGTGTTGCTATGGCGATTATAATAGGTTTTATTCTTTATATTTATATTATAGTTCTTAACAAACCAAAAATGTATGATTTTCATGTAAAAAACATAACATTGTTTGAATTCAAAGGGAAAAATGTTGTTAATTGGGCTAACAAATATGATAAAAATGATCCTCCAAAACTTACTATTTACATAAATCATTGTACTTATGGAGAGGAACCTAAAATAATAAATGATAAAAAAACAATTAATGATACATTTGATGCTTTGTCTAAGATTAGGTTAACAGGGAGAAAGAATAATATTTCTTCAACCCAAACAACAATAACATACTTATTTACAAATGATGAAGATAGTGTTTCATTTTCATTTCAAGATAATAAAATACCTGAAAATGATGGACAATATTATATAAAAGGAAATGAAAACTTATCAGAAATTGAAATTGATTATAAAGGAGATAATTATAATGAATAAAATAAAATTATGGATTAAAACTTCAAAGGGAAAAAGTATAGCAATAATATCAATTACCGCTATTGTTATTTTACTAGTGGCATTATTTACAGTATGTGGGAAAGATGGGAAAACTAATACAAAAACTCACAATTTATTTAATAATAAGCAAGAAATAGCAATAAAAAAATCTGAGAAACCTGGTTTAACACTTGAGGAATATAACGGGGGTTATTTCACAATGACATTACCTAAAGGATGGAAAATAGATACTGTTGGAAAATATGAAACATTTGGTTTTAAAGCATATGATCCTGTAAATCCAAATTATCAAATATTCTATTATGGAAAATTAGAGCCATTTATGAAGAGTCAAAAAGCAAAGAATTTAATGTCGGGGTTTGCCAAAGTTACAACAGGTATGGGCTATGAATATTTTGGAGATGCTCCAGTATTAAATCCAGCTACAGCAAAACAACTATTTACTATTTGGCCTCAAATTAGACAATATGCTAGTGTATATGGAAAAGAATATAATTTTACAGCATTAAACAATTTTAAAATAATTGAAGAATTGCCCTATAAATCACTGTTATCATCTGCAGCTGCGAACGAAGGAATGGTAAGAGCGCATTTTACAAGTAGTGGAACAACCACTAATGAAGGATTATTTGCTGCAAGTATTATGATACCCGGGTCTTATAATGTATCGGGAGCTGATACAGTTCCTATGATGGCATATTCTGTAATGGGTATATTTGCTCCGGAGAATGAATTTTTATATTTAGAAAAGGATTTAGCAAAAGCTCTGTCAAGTTTAAAACTAAGTGATTCATATGTACAACAAGGAATACAACAAAACAATGCTGAAACACAATCAATATTAAATAATATGAAACAAATGAGTGCGGCATATGAATCATACAATAATGCATGGAGCGAAAGGCAAACAACATATGACGTTATTTCTCAAAAAAACAGTGATGCAACACTAGGATATGATAGAGTAATAGATACAGACACAGGAGAAATATATAAAGCTGAACTTGGCTTTTATGATTCATATAATTCAAATAAAGTAGATTATAAGAATCAAAACTTAGAATTAGTAACAAATAATTCAGATTATTTAAAACCTGTTGATGGGTATATATATAAATAAAAACTATTTAAAACAATAGTTTTTTTTATTATAAACAATTAAATTCACGTTTTACGCTAAATATACATAAAATTAATTGACATAAAAGTCAAATTTTAGTATAATCTATATCGGTACATTTAAATTGAGATTTATTATTTCGTGGGAAAAAATAATAGATTGAGATCTGAAAGGGAGAAAAAATGAAAACATTTATGTTAAGAAAAGAAGATGTAACACGCAAGTGGTATATTCTTGATGCTGAAGGTAAAACTTTAGGTAAAGTTGCTACTAAAGCAGCACACATATTACGCGGAAAACACAAAGCTGAATACACACCGCACATTGATTGTGGAGACAATGTAATAATAATTAATGCTTCTAAAGTTAATTTAACTGGAAATAAATTAAAAAATAAGATTTATTACAATCACAGTGGATTTCCAGGAGGATTAAGAGAAAGAACTGCAAAAGTTATGAAAGAAAAATATCCAGTAGAAATGGTTGAAAGAGCTGTAAAAGGAATGCTTCCTCACAATAGACTTGGAAGAAGTATGTACACAAAATTGTTTGTATATGAAAATGCTGAACACAAACAAGAAGCTCAAAAACCTGAAAAGTTGGAAGTGTAGGAGGGTATAATGGCAAAAGAAAAAGTATTTAATGCAACTGGAAGAAGAAAAAAAAGTGTTGCAAGAGTTACAATTAAACCTGGTAAAGGAAATATTATAGTAAACGGAAATGACGTTCATGAATATATGCCTTATGAAATATTAGTAATGGATTTAATTCAACCATTAGAAATAACAGATAATATGAATAAATTAGATATTGAAATTTCTGTTAAAGGTGGAGGATTTAATGGCCAAACAGGCGCTATTAGATTAGGAATAACAAGAGCATTACTTAAAATGGATGAAGGTAACGAAGCTAGCGAAGAAAGTTATAGAAAACTTCTTAAAAAAGCTGGTATGGTAACTAGAGATGCCAGAAATAAAGAACGTAAAAAATACGGTCTTAAAAAAGCGCGTAAAGCACCTCAATTTAGTAAAAGATAAGATTAGAATTTATTCTAATCTTTTTCTTTTATAAAAAAACTATTAGTAACAACACCTTCAACTACAATAACAATCTTTTCTCCACACCATTGTTCATTATTTTTTTTTAAATATAAATAAATTATAATTTAAAATAAATAAAAATATATGATATAATTCTATAATAGGTGATAGTAGTGAGAAACAAAGTATTTAAAAATTTAGATGAACAAATAGAAATTTTAAAAGAAAAAGGTTTAATAATTAACGATTTAGACAAAACTAAAAATATATTATTTAAAGAAAATTACTTTTTTATAAACGGATATAGGCATTTGTTTTTAAAAAATAATAACTCTAGAACATTTATAGATGGAACAACCTTTGAAGAAATATATTCACTGTTTTCTTTTGATAGACAATTTAGAAATATAATATTTAAAAATTTACTTATAGTAGAAAACAATTACAAGTCAATTAGTAGTTATATTTTAAGTAAAAAGTTTGGTTATAGAGAAAAAGATTATTTAAAAACTTCTAATTTTGTTCAATCAAGAGAAAAAGCAAGACAAGTAAATGATTTAATAAGAAAAATGAAAAGACAAATTAGAATAAATGCTACACAACATACCGCGACTAACCATTATATAACAAATTATGGATATATTCCTCTTTGGGTAGTTGTAAAAGTATTATCTTTCGGTATAATGAGTGAATTATTTACTATATTAAAAGAGGATGAACAAAATGAAATAGCTAGTACTTATAATATTGAACCTAGAAATTTTGAAATTTATTATTCTATGTTAGCTAATTATAGAAATTTATGTGCTCATGAAGATATATTATATGACCACAGAACACAAAAATATATAGATGATTCATATATTCACGGAACACTAAATATTGAAAAAAATAATGGAGAATATATATATGGAAAATGTGACATTTTTGCTTTAATTATAATTTTAAAACAAGTATTAAGTGATGAAGAATTTAAAGTAATGATGGGTGAAATAATTTATGAAATTGAATTTCTTTCAGCAAGATTAAAAAGTATAAAAATAGAAAAAGTGTTAAAACAAATGGGATTTCCACAAAACTATAGGAACATTATAAATATTTAAAAAAAGGAGAAAAAATGAAAAAGAATAAACTAGGGGCAATTTTAACAATTATTTTTAGTATATTTATTGGTTGTGCTTTTATGTATGGAATAATATATTATTTCCCAACATACATTGTACATAGTGTAAAAAAAGAAGATGTTACTGTTAATGATACGGGTATAAGTAAATCAGTTAAAAAAGTGTATGACGCTGTTGTTTATGTCACATCAACTGGAAGTGATTCTGCTTCAATAGGGACAGGTTTTGTATATAAAAAAGGAGAAAAAAGTGCCTATATTATCACAAATTACCATGTAGTTGATGGAGCAAACAATATAAAAATTACTTTTTCTGATGATACTAGCACAACAGCTAAATATTTGGGTGGAGATGAATACAGCGATATTGCCGTTCTTACTGTAGACTTGAATACAATCAAGAAAATTGTATCAATTGGAAATAATTCAAAAATGAATGTTGGAGATACCGTATTTGCTATAGGTGCTCCAATGGGAATAGATTATAAAGGGACGGTTACTAAAGGAATTCTTAGTGGAAAAGATAGACTTGTTGATGTGTCGCTTTCAAATAGTGGCGCATCGGATTGGATTATGAATGTAATGCAGACAGATGCGGCAATAAATCCTGGAAACAGTGGTGGACCTCTTTGTAATATTAACGGAGAAGTAATTGGAGTGACATCAATGAAAATAGTAAAAACAGAAACAGAAGGTTTAGGATTTGCTATACCTATTGAAGATGCAATAAGTTACGCTTCTCAAATAGAGAAAAACAAGAAAGTAGAAAGGCCATATATCGGGCTTCAAACAGTTAATACAAATCAAGTAAAAAGTACAATTTTTAGCAACGAATTCTCTTCCATAGAGAGTGAAGGTGCAGTAGTTGTTCAAGTAGAAAAGAATTCACCTGCAGGTGATGCTGGAATTCAACAAGGAGATATTATTATAAAAATAAATGATAATGAAATAAAAAGTGTAGCAAAATTCAGATATTATTTGTATGAAAATGATCCTGGTGAACAAATTACTGTAACAGTAAAAAGAAATGGGAAAGAAAAGGAAATTAAAGTTAAATTAATTTCAAGAGAAAATTAACAATCCAATATTATAAAATTAATTAATTCATATAATATAATAATGGCTTTATTGTTATTTTTTTTTATTAAATTTTATTTTTTGTCATGTTTACTTGTATAAAAGTTAAATATATATTATACTCATAACAGGAGGGATAAGGAAATGACAAAAGAACAATTAATTGAATTAAAATCATACTTAGAAAAAAACTTTAAAAAGAAATTAGCACCAGTTACAATTGCTGCAATGGTTGCTGCTGGATATGGAGGGCTTCAATCTGGGGAGGCAATATATAGCTATGCTAATGAAAAACCAACAACAACTGCTGAACAAGAAAAAAATGAAACTATTAAAGAAGTTTCAGAGGACTTTGAACAAAAGAAAGATGCAGAAAATTGGCTTAGCGAAAAGGAAAAAAATAAAAAGGATAATTATGATGTTACAAACAAAAAAATTATCGAAAAGCAAAATCAAATTATTAGCACAGAAAAAACGGAAATTAATGAATCATTTGATACGGAACAAGAGGCAATTGATAGAAAATCAGAATTAGAAAAATCTGATATCGAATCTTCCTCATTAAAAATAACTGAAAGAAAAGAAGAAAAAAAAGTAACAGAAAGAGTTGAAATAAAAGAAACATTTGATACAGAAGAGGAAAAAAATGAATTTGTTGATGCAAACAAAGATAAAACAAACTTTAATGTAACCGAATCTGTAAGTTATACTGAATGGGAAAGCAAAGGCACTGAACAAGTTGCAGAAGAAACAGGTTTAACTGAAGAACAAATAAATGCAAAAATAGAACAAATTAAATCAGATATAGAAAGTAACAACACAGATACAGTGAGATATGAAGTGGATATTACAAAAACTTCTAATACAGAAAAAATACAAATAGAAGATAAAAAAACAAACGAAAGTAAAACATTTGATACTTTAGAAGAAGCAAATGCATATATTACAAATTTAAAATTGCTAGAAAATGAAAATATTACAGTAACTATAACTGGTCCGACGGAAGAACAAGTGTTTAAAGAAACAAATACCGAAGCAATAAGTAAAACATTTGATAGTGAAAAAGAAGCAAATGATTTTATAGAACAATTAAAGTCAGAAGGATATACTGTTTCGGACACAAATGTCACAGAAAAAGAAGTAATTGAATATGAAAAAGTTGAAACAGGAAATGTAATTGTAAATAATTCAAACAAATTAGATAGTAATAATTCATTTTCTGTTAAAGCAAATTATATAATGATAAAACAAGCAAGTGGAACAGTTGTTATATGGACTGAAGGTGCACTAAGTGAAACACAACAATCATCATTTATAAATTCATGGTTAAATGGATCATATGATCCTTCAGTAAGCAGTAACTTTACATTTAAATTTATCTCAGGAGCAGGTACTCATGATCTATCAAGTATTGGAAATCAATGGGGTAGCTATGATATAAGTATAGATGGAGACGCTATTACTATGAAATGTGACAAAGATAGAATATCACATTTAAATTATGGGACAATGGAAAAAGAATATAAAGAAATTGAAAAGAAAGTTAAAAAATATGATTTAACAGGAAATAAATCAATTGATTTATATGATCCTAAATATAAAGTTTTATCAGAAATATTAGAAAAACAATACAAAGAAGAAATCACATATGGTTATTCAATATCAAAAGAAAAATTTGAAAGAGATAAAGAATTTATATTGGAAGGATATTTTGAAGAAGAAAAAATTATTGAATCATTAAAATATAATTTAACTGGATATCTTATCAAAAACATAAGAGGTACAAAATACTATGCAATAATAGAAATGCAAAAGAAAGATGAACTAGAAAAAAAATATGAAGAAGAACTTGATTCAGTAAAAACAGGAGATGAAGAAAATTTGACTTTGGCTTATGCTGGATTAGGAATTGGTGCTTTGGGAGCTGCTGGAGTAGCCTACACAAGGAGAAGACAAAAAAGAAATTAGTTAGAAATAACTAATTTTTTTAAACACTAAAAATAAAATATAACATAATATATTATAGGTGATTTAATTATGGCTATAAAAGGAATTGTAATTGATGCGGGTCATGGTGGTAGTGATCCTGGGGCAAATGCCAACGATATAATAGAAAAAGACTTAAATTTAAAAATAAGTAAGTATATGTATAATAGATTTAGAGAACTAGGAGTCCCTGTAGCACTCACAAGAGATGATGATAGTACGATTGAACCAAGTGCACGTGTAAAAAAAGTTCTAGATTTTTTTGGAAACACAAAAGATATTATTGTAATATCTAATCATATAAACGCAGGTGGTGGTGATGGTGCTGAAGTAATATATGCATTGAGAAATACTAGTGATTTATCAGATAAAATACTTTCTGAGTTAGAAAACAGTGGACAAAACACACGCAAGAATTATCAATTGCGTTTACCAAGTGATCCTAGTAAAGATTATTATTTTATGTTAAGAGACACGCCTAATACGGAATCAATAATAGTTGAATATGGTTTTTTAGATAGTACTTCTGATGATGTTACTCAATTAAAAAATAATTATGAACAATTAACTGAAGCAGTAGTTAAAGCAGTTTCAAATTATGCAGGTATTACTTATATTCCTGTTGATAAGGTTAATTATTATACTGTTGTTAAAGGTGATAGTCTTTGGAAAATAGCAAATAAGTTTGGCTTAACAGTTGAAAAATTAAAAAGTTTAAATAATTTAAAGAGTAATATAATACAAATAGGAGATGTTTTAAAGGTATCTGAAAAAGATATTACTCCACCAAGTGATTATTTAGTATATAAAGTACAAAGTGGAGATAGTCTTTGGAAAATAGCAAATAAGTTTGGCTTAACAGTTGAAAAATTAAAAAGTTTAAATAATTTAAAGAGTAATATAATACAAATAGGAGATGTTTTAAAGGTATCTGAAAAAGATATTACTCCACCAAGTGATTATTTAGTATATAAAGTACAAAGTGGAGATAGTCTTTGGAAAATAGCAAATAAATATAACACAACAGTCGATACTTTAAAAAGAATTAACAATTTAACATCTACATTGTTAAGTGTTGGTCAAAAGTTGCAGGTACCTAGTTAAAAAATAGTAAAGTAAATGAATAATTATTTAATAATTATTTTTTTTAATTTTTTACTATGCTATAATTTTTATAGGAGAGTGAAATATGAGAACTGTAGGTACCGTAGTTAGGGGTATAAGAACTCCAATAATAAAAGAAAATGATGATTTAGAAAGTATTGTTGTTGATTCAATTATGAATGCCTCAAAAGAGGAAATGTTTGAGTTTAAAGATAAGGATATTATTGCAATAACAGAATCTGTAGTAGGAATATCCGAAGGGAATTTTGTTAGTGTGGATGATATAGCACAGGATGTTAGAAATAAATTTCCAAGTAAAAATATAGGAGTAGTATATCCTATACTTAGTAGAAATAGATTTTCACTTATATTAAAAGGTATAGCAAGAGGAATGAAAAAAATAACATTGGTATTATCTTTTCCATCAGATGAAGTAGGTAATGATATTTTAGATCAGACAACATTAAAAAATAGTAAACATACTTTAGGTGATTTAATAACAGAAGATGAATATAAAAAAGAGTTTTCTTCATATATTCATCCATTTACTGGTATTAATATGGTTGAGTTTTATAGAGATTTAATTGAAAAAGAAAATTGTGAAGTAGAGTTTATCTTTACGAATAATCCTGTTGATGTATTGAAATATACTAAAGATGTATTAAATTGTGATATACATACTAGAATGAGTACAAAACAATTACTAATTGATAATGGTTGTTCTACAATATATGGATTGTTTGAAATTATGAGTCATCCAATTGGAGAAAGTGGATTTAACCCAAAATATGGACTACTTGGCTCAAATAAAAGTACTGAAGAAAAGTTAAAACTGTTTCCAAAAAGTGGTGAAAAAATTGTAATTAATGTTCAAAGTAGAATGAAAGAATTAACTGGAAAAAATATTGAGGTAATGATATATGGAGATGGAGCATTTAAAGACCCAATAGGTAAAATATGGGAACTTGCAGATCCAGTTGTTAGTCCTGCTTATACGAAGGGATTAGAAGGCACACCAAACGAAATAAAACTTAAATATCTATCAGATAATAAATTTTCTAAATTAAGTGGAGAAGAGCTAAAAAATGCTATAAAAGAAGAAATACAAAAGAAAGATAACAATTTAAAAGGTAAAATGTTATCTCAAGGAACTACACCAAGAAGATATACAGACTTAATTGGTTCACTTTGTGATTTAACAAGTGGAAGTGGAGATAAAGGAACACCAGTTATATTTATTCAAGGATATTTTGATAATTTAAGCAATAATTAATATAATTCATTACATACACCGGGATTAGGTTTATAAAAACAATGGTTTTTATATTTTCCTGCAAAAGGTTGATTAAACCATGTACTCTTGCAAGAAGAACTTCCCGGAGAATAAAAGTATAAAGCATGTGTTGCCGGATAATAATATTCTCCTCGAAGTACTCTTTTAGCAAGATCTTTTTCTTTTGTTGTAGAAGCACTTTGAAATAAAGAAGATGATGTTCCAACAAATTGATTTTTTTGATATATTGCATCATATACAGTTCTTATATTTTTAAAATCTAAACAATTAGCTATTGCTCTATTAACAACAACGTTACCAACCATAAGCATACCAAGATTACCTTCAGCAAGTGCCTCAGCTCTCATAATTCTAGCAAGCAAATCTAATTCCTTTGTACTATAGTTTATAATCATACAATCACCTAGTTAATTATATTTACATATTTAAAAAAATATGTTATACTTTTAGCGCTCTAGGGGTATAGTTTAATGGTAGAATAACGGTCTCCAAAACCGCTGATGTGGGTTCAATTCCTGCTACCCCTGCCAAATATTATTATAAACATATATAGTGATATATGTTTTTTTATGTTATAATGAACTGAAAGAAATAGGAGGAATTAATGGGTTTAAAAGATGGAAAAGTAAAATTAGAAAAATATAATTCTAATTGGGAAAAAATGTTTTTACTTGAGAAAGAAATACTGGAAAATAAGTTTGGAGAGGTTTGATTATCTGTTGAACACATCGGGTCAACATCAATAAAGGGATTAAGTGCAAAACCGATTATTGATATGGCTGTTGGTGTAGACAAACTAAGTGATTTTGATAAAATTAAAAACAATTTTATTAACGATAAGGATTATTCTATGAAAGCAGAATCAACAGATGGGGAAGTATTTATAACAAAAGGCGATGAAAATAATAGAACTCATTTCATTCATGTTATGGAAATAAATGGAGATAGATACATAGATTCTATTTTATTTAGGGATTATTTGAGAAATAATGAAAAAGATTTAAAAGAATATTAAGCGTTAAAAGATAATCTTGCAACATGTTTTTCTAATAATCGTAAAGAATATACAAAATCAAAAAATTCTTTTATAAAAAAAATAATAAATAAGGCGAGAGAAGATAATTGTAAAAATAAATAATAAGTGTTATAATATTTTGAATTGGAGGGGAACATATGAATTTAAGTATTAATATTGTTGCTCAAGTATTTGCATTGTTTGCAATAATTGTTTGGGTATATTCAATAAAACAATCTGACATGAAAAAAATAGTCTTTTTTCAAATGATAGCTAATGCTTTATATGGTATTGAGTATATTATATTAATTGCATTTACAGCGGCAGCAATGAATGGTCTTTCATTCATTAGATGCTTTATAACTTATGAATATGTAAAAGATAATAAACAACCTCCCAAATACATTTTAATTATATTCTCTGCATTAGTATTATTTGTAGGGGTTATAGCATATAATGGATTAATTACATTAATTCCAATAGTTATAACGCTTGCATATGTATATTCTATATGGCAACAAAATGTTAAAGTAACATATATATTAATATTTGCATCTGCATGTTTATGGATATTGTATAATTTATATGTAGGAGCGTATTTAGGTATTCTTGGAAACGTTTTTGAAATTACTTTTAGTATTATGTCAATTAAAAAGTATGATAATGAAATAAAAAATAAACAGTTACAAAATAGCTAACTGTTTATTTTTTTAGTAAATATTAAAATGAACCCAATTTTTTTTAATTATATAAGTATACTTGACTTCTGGTTGTTTTTTAAAAAATCTTTTTAATTTATTTCCGATTATTCCATTAATAGAACAATCAATTGCTTTTCCATATAAATGTTTAGAATTTTCGGCAGAGTTTTTAAGAGCATTATTGTATTTTTTACATCTAATACCACTTGATACTAAACATGGAGAGTTAAAATAATCTCTTGCTCGCTGTAATACTTCTATTGTTTGATGTTTCATTTCTACTGGGAATCCACTACAGTATTTTGGACATCTGAATTCTTTTTTATTGAAATTTTTAAATTTATCATAATTCGCATTTATTTCATTTTCATATGTAGTCATGTATATAAAATTTAATTTCTTTATTGTTTTTTTATTTAAACGACCTGTTTTTTTAATTTTATAATCACTTTGAAACTTTTTTGTTGCTTGTTTAGATTTTTCACCAAAAATTCCATCTATTTTACCAGTATAATAATTTAACCTTTTTAATTTATATTGTATTTGTTTAATCTTTATTTTCATCATCCTTACTACATAGAGTTCTTTTTGTAAAGAAGAAAGTTATAACTGATCCGTAGCTAGTACAAAACAAAGCAAATAATTCTTTTGGAGGTGTGCTAGGAACAAACAATAAAGCACATAAAGCAATTGTCATTATTATTGAAATAATACCTTTTATTACATTTTTATTAATATTATCATCCTCTTTCTATATTATTTTATGAACATATTATTTTTAAAGAAATTATTGTAAACCATATAATATAATTTTTTAATTTTATGATATAATTATATAAGAGATAAGCAGGTGAAATATATGTTAGGGTTAAATAAAGTTACAAAATTTTATGGAAATTCTAAAGGTTGTGAAAATATTACTTTCAATGTAAACAAAAGTGAAGTTGTCGGTTTTATAGGACCAAACGGAAGTGGTAAAAGTACAACTATTAGATCTATTATGAAATATTTAAAAATTAATAGTGGAAGTGTATTAATAAATAATAAAATATATATTAATAAAGATTATAGTTTAAAAGAAAAAATCGGATATTTGCCAAGTGAAATAAATCTATATGAAAATATGAAAGTAAAGGAAATTATAAATTATAATAATAACTTTTATAAGAAAGATTGCGTGACAAAAGCTTTAGAATTTTCTAAAAAATTAGATTTAAATATTAATAAAAAAATAAAAGAATTATCAATGGGTAATTTAAAAAAAATAGGTATAGTTCTTTCTCTAATGCATGAGCCTGATTTAATAATATTAGACGAACCTACTAATGGATTAGATCCTTTAATTCAAGAAAAATTTATTGAAATAATAAAAGAAGAAAAGAAAAGAGGAGCCGCTATTTTATTTTCAACTCATATTTTGAGTGATGTTAATAAAGTATGTGATAGAGTTATATTAATAAAAAAAGGTAATATTATTGAAGAACTAGCCATAGAAAAAGAAGGCAAACAAGAAGTTATTATTAAATCTAAAAAAGATGTTAACCATATTAAAAGGGAATTAAAAAATGAAAAATTAAATATTAAAGATAATGTTATTAATTTTGAATATGATGGTGATATTAATAAATTATTAAAAATTCTTAATAAATATACTTTAGATAGTTTAATTATTGAAAATAAACTATTTGAAGATAAATTAATTGAGTATTATAAGGGAGAAGAATAATAATTAAATATGAATTAAAAAATAATTTAAAAACATGTTTTATATGGCTTGCATTTATGTCTTTAATGTTCTTACTTGTATATTTAATATATCCAAGTATTATAAGTGAAGTAAATATAAGTGCTTTAAATGAAATGATGAAAACAATGCCAAAAGAAATGATGAAAACATTCAATATGGATATTGTTTCAATTAATTCTGTATTTGGTTGGATAAAAACTGAAGGTTATACATTTTTATTGTTAATATCAGGAATATTTGCTTCACTTCTTGGCTTTAATTGTCTTGTTAAGGAAGAAAATGATGGTACTATAGAATTTTTATATTCTAAACCAATAAGCAAAACAAAAATCTTAAATAATAAAGTTATAGCTTGTTGTTTAAGTATATTTGTTTTTAACATAATATTTATGATATTTAACTTTATTGCTTTAACTATAAGTGATGATATGCATTATAAAACATTCTTTTTGTTATTTATAGCGCCTTTATTTATTGATTATGTTATTTACTTTATTTGTTTATTCTTATCTACATTTTTTAGAAACACAAAATTAACCACATCTCTTGCGATAGTATTTGTATTTATAATGTATTTTTTACAAATAATAGGAGGATTAAGTGTGAGTTTTGAATTTATAAAAAATCTAAGTGTTTTTGAATTATTTTCATCAAGAGATATTATAACGAATGAAACATATAGTATATTTAATATTATTTTATCATTTGTAATAATTTTTATATTTTATTTATTAAGTTTAATTAGTTATAATAAAAAAGAATTTTTATAATTTTATTTTCAAACATATTTATATTTGATATAATTATAATAGGAGAAAAGTATGAGAAAAGAAAAAAAAGAAAAAGTAAACAATAATAAAAAAAGTATAATAGGTTTTTTTCTAACAGTGTTTGGAATATTATTTATAGTGTGGGAATTATTTGAGGTTATTGCTCTTGCTGGATTATTACTTTGTATTGTTGGTTTATTTGAATCTATTAAAGATAAAAACAAATTGTTTTATCCAATCGCTGGAATAGTATTAGGAATCATTTTTACAATTAAATTATTTGTTGGTTCCTTTATATATTTGTGTAGTTCATATAGTTTAACAACTGGTATTCTTGCAATAATAGTATTTGTATTAGGGTTGGTATTATTAGGTATTGGAATATATTATTATGATAATTATAAAAAGAAAAAAGAAATATACTATTCTTCTATAATTTTAGGTATAATTTTAATAATAATATTTGGAATATCATTTTTAAAAGTAAGTGACGTAGAAAATAGACTTCAATTTAAATTAAAAGAGTTTGGAAAACAGTATTTTGAAACGGATTCATGGATGAAGGGTGGAGTAAGCGAGGGTGTTTATTCTCTTAGTTTAGATGATTTAGAAGATAAATTACATTCAGATGTTTCAATTTTTGAAAAATATAAGTGTAACAAAGTAAATACCAGAGTTGAACTTGTTGTAGAAAAACAAATAAAGAAAAAACAAACAAATTATTCTTATAATATAATATTAGACTGCGATTTGTAGTCTTTTTTCTTGTACTTTTATCATTTTTGTGTTATTATCATTATCGCGGAAGAAGATGAAGTAATGGAAAAAATAATAAATATAGCAATGGTAGCTCACGTTGATGTGGGAAAAAGTACACTTGTTGATGCTCTTTTGAATCAAACAGGTGTTTTTAGAGAAAATGAAGTTGTAAATGATCAAGTTATGGATAGTAATGATTTAGAAAGAGAACGTGGAATAACAATTTATTCTAAAAATTGTTCTATAAGATATAAGGATTATAAAATAAATATAGTAGATACACCAGGTCATGCTGATTTTTCAAGTGAAGTTGAAAGAGTAATGAGAACAGTAGATACTGTTGTTCTTTTAGTAGATAGTGCAGAAGGACCAATGCCTCAAACTAGATTTGTATTGGAAAAAGCATTAACTAATAATATTAATCCTATTTTATTTATCAATAAAATTGATAAAAAAGATGCTAGAATCGATGATGTTGTAAATATGACATTTGATTTATTTTGTGATTTAGACGCTAATAATTCACAATTAGATTTTCCTATTGTATATGGTTCAGCAAGAGATGGAGTTGCAACATTAGATGTTTCTGAGGAAGGAAATGATATATTGCCACTTTTAGATGTTATTGTTGAACATACAAAAGTAAATAATGAAGAAAATGAAAATAAACCTCTTCAATTTCAAGTTTCATCATTAGAATATGATGATTATATTGGAAGATTAGCAGTTGGTAAAATAAATAAGGGAATACTTAAAAAAAATATGCAAGTAGCAATTTCTAAAAACGATGGTACACTTGAAAATGCTAAAATATCAAAACTTTATGTTAATGAAGGAATCAACAAAAAAGAAGTTGATAGCGCTAGGTGTGGAGAAATTGTTATAGTCTCATTATCTCCTGATATTTCTATTGGGGATACAATTTGTGATAAAGATTATATAGAAGCCCTACCTAGTATAGAAATAGAAAAACCAACTATGTCTATGAATTTTTTAGTAAATTCTTCACCATTTGCTGGAAAAGATGGAAAATTTTTAACTAATAGACACATAAAAGAAAGATTAGATAAAGAACTAGAAACAAATGTGGGATTAGAAGTTCAAGAATTAGAAAAAGCTGATGGTTTCAAAGTATCAGGTAGAGGAGAATTACATTTGTCTATATTGCTTGAAAAAATGAGAAGAGAAGGTTATGAACTTTCTGTATCAAAACCTGAAGTTTTATATAAAAATATTGAAGGAAAAAAATGTGAACCATTTGAAAATGTATTTATTAATGTTCCGAATGATTATTCAGGAACAATAATAAATGACTTAAATGAAAGAAAAGGTATAATGCAAGGTATGATTGAAGAAAATGGTCATACAAAACTAAATTATTTGGTTCCAACTAGAGGATTAATAGGTTATAGAAGTAATTTTATTACAAATTCTAAAGGAGAAGGAGTAATGGTAAGAGCATTTAATTCTTATATGCCTTATGTTGGAGAAATAAGAGGACGTAAAAACGGAGTACTTGTTTCTATGGAAGATGGAAAATCAATGGCATATTCATTATGGAATTTATCAGATAGGGGTATTATGATTATTAATCCTTCTGATGAAGTTTATAAGGGAATGATTATAGGAATAAATAATAGAGAAAATGATTTAAATGTTAATCCATGTAAAAATAAACAATTAACAAATACAAGAAGTTCTGGAGCTGATGAAGCTTTAACTTTGACTAAACCAAAAAAATTCACTTTAGAAGAAGCACTAGAGTTTATTAATGAGGATGAATATGTAGAAATCACTCCAAAAGTAATAAGACTTAGAAAAAAAATATTAGATGATAAATTAAGATATAAAGAATCAAAATAATTAGCTATTTTGATTCTTTATTTATTTAATTCTTTTTCTATGTCATTTACTTGATTTTGAAGATTGCGCATAGTTCTTTTTAAAAGATTAATTGTATAGTCTTGTTCAGTTGGTGTTACATTTTTTAGAACCTCTTTTAATTTTCCTATGTCATAAAAAAGAGGATTGTAAATCTCTTTTACATTTTTATCATTTAAATTTGGGGCTCCTCCTGTTGCTCTTGCTTGTAAAAGCAATTGTTGTGCTGCATTTGTTTGCAGTATTTGGCCAAGCAATAAAAACCATCCTGAGATGGCGTTTTGTTCGTTTGCTGTCATATCATCTATTAAAAGAAACCCCGCAAGGACTGCAGACGCTGTGAATAAAAACGGAGATGCATTATTTAGTTTATCAAAGTCCATATTATCTCCTCATAAAATATTATGTTTTAAATATAAATATATTTTTAAAATGTGATGTGATATAATAAATTATAGGAGGAGATAAAATATGGAATTAAAAGGAAGCAAGACAGAACAAAATTTGTTAACTGCTTTTGCTGGTGAAAGCCAAGCAAGAAATAAATATGATTATTATGCATCTAAAGCAAAAAAAGATGGTTTTGAACAAGTGGCGGGTATTTTTGAAGAAACTGCTAGAAATGAAAAAGAACATGCTAAGTTATGGTTTAAACAGCTAAATGATGGTAGTATTCCTAATACAGTTCGTAATTTAGAAGATGCTGCTGCAGGAGAAAACTATGAATGGACTCAAATGTATTCTGAATTTGCAAAAGTTGCAAAGGAAGAAGGCTTTGAAGAAATTGCAAGACTTTTTACTGGAGTTGGCGAAATAGAAAAAGCTCATGAAGAAAGATATAAAAAATTATTAGATAACATTAATAATGATAAAGTATTTAAAAAAGAAGAAGAAGTTATATGGATATGTAGAAATTGTGGACATGTTTATAGAGGAACAACTGCTTTAAAAGTTTGTCCAATATGCAATCATCCAGAAAGTTATATGGAAATTAAAGCTTTTAATTATTAAATAAAAAATCCTGTTAAAGGATTTTTTTTATTATCTCGACCTACTTGGTCGAGATTTAAAACCACGTGCTATGCACGTGAGAATATAATAGCGGAAGCGTTAATACAAACTTTATTCTCCTTTTGATATAATGAAAGTAGTCTGCCGACTGCCTAAAAATCAAAAGGAGGATAAAATTTATGAGAATAAAAAATGATGACGATAGTTCACTGTCTCATACAGTGTGGAATTGCCAATACCATATAGTATTTGTTCCAAAATATAGAAGAAAAGCAATATATGGAAAAATAAGAAGTGATATAGGAAAATATTTACGAAGATTATGCGATTATAAGGGAGCGGAAATAATAGAAGCTAATGCGTGTATAGATCATATTCATATGCTAGTAAAAATTCCACCTAAAATGAGTATATCAAGTTTCATGGGATATTTAAAGGGAAAAAGTGCATTGATGGTATTTGATGAACATGCAAATTTAAAATACAATTATGGGAATAGACATTTTTGGAGCGAAGGATATTATGTGAGTACAGTAGGACTAAATAAAGCAACAATCAAAAAATATATAAGAGAACAAGAAACAGAAGATGCAATAAAAGATAAAAGAAGCATAAAAGAATATAAGGATCCCTTCAAGGGATAGCAAGAGTGACAAAGGCAATTGGCAGACAAAAAAAGCACCATGTGGTGCTAGCCAGTAATATACCCTTATAGGGTTTCTGAAAAACTACCCTTTAAAAGGGTAGTTTTTTATTCTAATCCATTGGGGCATTTATTTCCATATGCATCTATTAGTATATTATCTCTAAAAACCTTTACTATTTCACAATTATTAGGACATTTGCTACATTCAGTTCCTTTAGTTTCATATTTTACATCTTTAATATTTAAATCATATATTTTATTTTCTTTTTTTTCTTTAGCAAGTATTGCAACACCATAAGCTCCCATTAACGGCCCATTTTCATCAACAATTATTTTTTCATTTAACTCTTGTTCAAAGAATTTTACAACCCCTTTATTTTTACTAACTCCACCTTGAAATACAATTGGAAACTTAATTTTTTTGTTTTTTGCTACATTATTTAAGTAATTTAATACAATACTTCTACAAAGTCCAGCAACAATATCCTCTTGTTTATAACCTATCTCTGCTTTATGTATTAAATCGCTTTCTGCAAATACAGTACATCTTGCAGCTATTTTAGTTGGATTATGACTTTTTAATGCTAATAAACTAAAATCTTTAATATCTATACCTAAACGTTTTGCTTGACTAGATAAAAAACTTCCAGTACCTGCAGCGCATAAGGTATTCATTGCATAATCAGTTACGATTCCATCTTTTAATAATATTATTTTTGAGTCCTGACCCCCAATTTCTAAAATTGTTCTTACATCAGAGTGATTATGAAGTGTTCCTATCGCATGAGCGGTTATTTCATTTTTTATTACATTCGCATCTAATAGAGAACCAACTAATTTTCTAGCACTTCCTGTAGTACCTATTCCCTTAATAACAATATTTCTGTTTATTAAGGATGTATTTAAAATGTTAATAAGTTTTTTTATTGACGTCATTGGATTTCCCTCTGTCATAATGTATGATTTAACAATTATATTACATTGTTCATCAATAATAACACCTTTTGTTGAAATGGATCCAACATCAATCCCTAAATAACAATTATTCATTTTTGTCCTTTCTCATCCATAACATATCACAAAATGCTTCAAGTCTTGTGTTTACACCTTCATCAGAAGATTGAACATCTTGAGTTAAAAATATTATTGGTAAATTTATTTCGGAACTTACTTTTTCTAAAGTTGGAATTACTCCTATTTCTGGAGTACAAAAAGATGGCTTTATATGTATTACTCCATCATATTTTTTCTTTTTTAGATATAACATTCTATATATATTATCGTGTGCATCCGCTCCCATATTATATTTAGCATATTTTCTAATTTTAAATAATAATAATGGTTCAAATATTTTTTTAAAAACAAGTAAATAACTAGCATTAGTAAAACGTTTTATTTTTACATTCATATTAATAAGTTTTTCTTCAATATTATTATTTGCACAAGAATTCATATTAGTATAAAGTTCACCAATAATACCAATTTTTAGTGTTTTTTTATACTTATCTTTTTTTAATAATTTAAATTTAATTCTATAAATAATATAAATAATTATAAGTTTTATTATGCTCTTATGATTTATGAAAGAATTAATCATTAATTCTTTTGTTTTAGCTATTATATCTTTATTTTTTATTAATGTTGCATTTAATCTAATATAATTTTCTATTTTATCAATAAAATATGTAATTAATAATGAATATATAAATGTTTTAACAAAATTAATAAATATTAAATTTGGGTTTATTTCTTTAAATATTTTGTATATGTGTTTAAAAGAAAATACTCTCCTATCTACTAGATTATAAAATTTAAAGTCATAACCTAATTCTTTTAATATACTTTGTTGAACTTCAGGATAATATCCATATTTACATCCTCCACCAGCATGTATAATTGTGTTTGCCCCTTTTTCTAAACTTTCTATAAAGTTACCTAAATTATATTTAAATGGTAAACATATACATTCTGGAGAATATTTATTTCCCAATTCAATAGTTTTTTTAGTAGGTGTAGGTGGAATAATTATATCTTTATTTGTAATATTTTTAAATAAATAATATATTGGGTAATAATAATTATCACAATGAGCAAAACTAATTTTTAACATTTTCTCTCTCCTTTATAATGTCAACAAAGCTTTCTATTCTTGTAACTAATCCGGTATTTGACATATAATCATCAAAAACAATAGATAATATTGGAATGTCCTTTATTTTTATTTTAATCATATCTATTATTAGAGAATCACAACCACATGGGAAACTTGTTATAAAAATTATTCCATTTACTTTATTTTTATATTTTAAAATTGAATTTATAATATTTTTAGAATATGAAAAATACATTGATGGCATAAGATTTTTATATAGATTATTATCTATTTTTGTATTAAAAACTACATCAACTTTTTCTTTTAATAATAATTTTTTTACTTCATTTCCTATTAATTCATCGCATATATTATAATTTTGACCAACTAATAATATTTTTTTATTTTTATTGTCTAGAATTTTTTTATTTTTATTGTTTATTTTTTCATTTGAATCTTTTACTTTTTTCTTTGCTTTATAATATGCTTTTATAGTAGTGTAAAATGATTTATTAAAATAATTTCCGATTTTTATAAATTCTTTTAACTCAGTTTTTTTCTTTTTGCAATCTAAATTGTAATGAAGAATATTAATATTAGGAAATATAGTTTTAGTAATATCATATAAAGCATTAAAGTTTGTACAAACAACTTCATTATATTTTAGTTTTTGTATTCTAGGAATAAATATTAAATCACATTTATTTTTTAAATAATCAATATGCCCTATAAATAGTTTTAATGATAAACAAGATTCACTTGTTGAAAACTTTATTCCTCTATTTAATATTTTTTTATTAGATTTTGGGCTTAAAATATAATTAATATTTAATTCATCAAAAAAGTACAACCAAAAATCACCATATGTATGATAAAGCAGTGCTCTTGGGATTCCTACTGTTTTATATTTTTTCAAAGTATATCACCAATTAAGTATATTATAATCATTTTTTTTTAATACAAAAAAACCACGATATTTCGTGGAATATTTTTAAAATGGCGCCTGATGTAGGACTCGGACCTACGACCTAACGGTTAACAGCCGTGCGCTCTACCAACTGAGCTAATCAGGCATCTGCATAAAATATTATATTATATATTTATGTATAATGTCAAACAAAATTATATCATTTTTGTAAAAATCTTTAAATTTTACAATTTTTTTAGTATAATTGTAATATTAAGGAATAAAGGAGACTTGTTATGAAAGATGGAAACAAAGAAAAATTAAATTTACATTTTGCTCCAGCGGTAAAAAAATTTAGTGTTTTAACTACATTTGGAGAAGATTTTACAAAAAAGGAATATATTACAAATCCTGCGATCGCAAGAGAAGAAGAAATAAAGCAAATGATATTAGTATTACTTACGCCTGAAAAATCAGCATTGTTAGTTGGTAAAGCTGGTATTGGTAAAACTGCGATTGTTGAAGGACTTGGATATTATATGCAAAAAGGAAATATACCTGATGCTTTAAAAAAATATCAACTTATAAAAGTTAATGTATCATCATTAATAGGGGATAGCATTAGTGAAGGACAAGTAGAAAACAGATTACAATTATTGGTTGATGAAATAAAATCAAAAGAAAATATTATATTGTTTATCGATGAAGTACACTTGTTAACAGCTAAAAATAACAGTACAAACATGGATTTTGCAAACATGTTAAAACCTGGACTTGATAGAGGTACAATAAAAATGATAGGAGCAACAACATCAGAAGAATATGAAACATATATTTTAAGAGATAGAGCTTTTTTAAGGAGATTTCAAAAAGTAGATGTACCAGAACCTAGCGAGGAACAAACTGTTGAAATTCTTATGGGTACATATCCGAAACTGGAAAAAGAAACAGGAGTAAAATTTAATTATACAGATTTCTTAAAAGAAAAGATTTTTAAATTTCTAGTTAATATGACCAGTGAGTATAAAAGGGTATATGAAATAAGTAGTAGATATCCGGATATAACACTAACTGTCTTAGGGAATGCGTTTAGTTATGCTGTGTTTGAAAATGCGAAAGAAGTAAAAATAAAACATATTTATAAAGCAGTAGTTAACGCTAGAAATATTTATCCAGATGCTCAAAAAAAAGAAATAGAGAATTTCAAAGTAGAATTTAAAGATTTAATAAATGAAGAAAATGTAGATTTAAATGAAATGAGTTAGTTGAATAATAATTAATATAAAAAAATAAAACTATTAAATACAAATAATATTTTTTGTATTTTTTTATTGTTTATAAAATATTTTTAGTGATTTTACAAAGAATTTTATGTGTGATAAAGTTTTGAAGAAAGGAGAGAAATATGGAAATATTAAAAGTAGAAAACGTATATAAAAAAATAAATAATGAAACAATATTACAAAACATTAATCTTAAAATTAATTCAAATACTATTTTTGGTTTGGTAGGTGAAAATGGAGCGGGTAAAACAACTCTTTTAAAGATGATTTTAGGCCTGTATAAGACAAGTGAGGGGAATATTTATATTGATGGAAAGGAAATAAATAAAAACATAGAGAGGTGTTTAAAAAACATGGGAGCAGTAATAGATACTCCTAGTTTATATGAATATTTATCAGGAAGAAGAAATATTGAATTTTTTAATCTTTTAGGTAAGAATGTATCTAAAAAATTAATAAATAAAATAATAAATAACTTAAACATGAATAATTATATTGATAAAAGTGTTAGTTCTTATAGTTTAGGAATGAAACAAAGATTGTCTTTAGCTATTTGTCTTTTAACAACTCCAAAACTATTAATATTAGATGAGCCTCTTAATGGGTTAGATCCAATTGGTATAAAAGAGTTAAGAAATCTATTATTGCATTTAAAGAAGAAGTATAAAATGAGTATTATTATTTCTTCACATATATTATCAGAATTAGAAAATATTTGTGATAAAGTTGCTATTATTAAAAATAAAAAAATTGAAAGAATAATTGATGTAAAGAATACTAAAGAAAAACTAGAAGAAATATTTTTTAAGGAGAGTAAACATGAGTAAATTAATATTATTTGAATTAAAAAAAATAATTTATAAAAAAAGTTTTATAGTTACTTTATTATTAATAATAGCAATAAGCTTTATTGTAGTTTTTTTAACAAATAAGAAAGATTATAATGTACATTATAATCCTATTAAAGAAGAAATAGCAATGAATAAAACTAGTTTTAATAAAAAGTTTCCTGAAACAAAATATAACAATTATAAAAAACAAACAAATATAAAAAACAAAATAATAAAAGAAAATAATTTAAAATACAAGTATAGTCAAATAAATAAAAATAAGTATTTAAATAAAACAAAGTACATTATGGAAAAAAGTTATGTATTGCTTATGTTCCTTGCATTAATAATAATAATTACATCTGGACAAATAATGTCTGGTGAGTATCACAAAAAAACAATCAATGGATTATTATTAATGCCATATAAAAGATACAAAGTATTATTATCAAAAATAATTACTTCTATATTATTGCTTTTAATTTATTCATTGTTGCTAATTATAATGATGTTTATTTTTACATTAATAATAAAAGGAACATCTGAATTATTAATTCCTAGTTTAGAAGTTTTTGGAGGAAAAGTAACAGAAGTTAATTATATATTTTTATTTTTATCAAAATATTTCACATTATTAATTCCTGTTCTTTTCATAACTGTTTTTTCTTGTTTATTATCATCTATTACAAAAAACAGTGCTATATCTGTTAGTATATCAATATTTTTAAGTGTCGGTAGTTTAATTATTTCCAGTTTGCTTTTAGGTTTAAATGTTCCATTTGTTGATTTTACTTTTTTACCTTATTTAGATTACTCAATTTTTTTAGATAAAATAAATATAACTAATTTTAATATAGAGAATAATTGTGATTTGAATATTGTTAAAGCAAATATAATTTTAGTTTTAACTATCATCATTATGTATTTTATAGCGAACTTTAATTTTACAAAAAAAGATATAATTTGTTAATTACGTCTTTTTTATTTTAGAAATCCTTCTATAATTGTTTTTTCTGCTTCTTTTTCATTAAGTCCTAATGACATTAGTTTTATAATTTCTTCTTTTGCGATTTTTCCTATTGCTGCTTCATGTGTAAGAATGGCTTCAGGAGTATTGGAACTAATAGTTGGAGAGGAGTTTATTATTGCGTTATCAACCATGATTGCATTGCATTCAACATGACCTATGCAGTTACTATTTCCTATTAAATTTGAGTGAAAACTTTGCTTTGATGTATTTTTAGCAACTGCTTTTGAAACAATGTTACACCTACTATTTATTCCATTTAATGTTGCATTAATAGATGAGGAAACAATTTCTTTTCTTTTTGTTAACAGTTTTTCACTAATATCAATTATTGCATTTTTATCTAATCTAACATTTGTTTTTCTAAACGCATTATCAACACCTTCTTTTTGAATGGTTTTCATAATAAATATACTATTTTCCTTAGCATCAACTTCAGTTGAAGTGTTTATATTTTTATTATTATGTATTTCACCATGCCCTTCATGTTGTTCAATATATTTCACTTTGGAATTTCTTCCCAAATGAAATGTATGTATTCCTTCATGAGTTGATAAATCATTATCATTGTGTATCGTACAAGATGCATATATTGTTATTATTGCATTTTCACCCATAAAAAAGTCATTATATACAACATCTTTTATTTTTTCTTTTGTTACAACTACTGGAATATGAACACAATTATTAAAAGTATTATCTTTTACATAAATATCAATTCCACTTTTATCTTTTTTGGAAACAATAGTAATATTATCTGAATCTTTTTTATCAATTGCTTTTCCATTTTGTCTAATATTATATGCATCATTTTCATTTATTTTGTTGTAAAGATCATTAATAATTATATTATCTTTAGTATTCATTAAAAACACCTTCTTTGTTAATAGATGATTGTTTTAAATAAGAAATCATTTCTTTTCTTTTTCCTTGTTTTAATATTTTACCGTCATTTAATAAAACAATTTCATCCGCTATATTAAGTAGTTTTTCTTGATGAGAAATTATTATTGTAATATTGTTGTTTTTATTTTTAAAAATCTTTATTAAATTATCTAAACTCCATAAATCAATTCCAGCTTCTGGTTCATCAAATATATTAACTGATCCATTTTTATATAGGATTACTGCTATTTCGATTCTTTTTTTCTCTCCACCACTTAAATTATCATTAAAGTCTCTATTTAAATAATCTTTAGCACATATTCCTACCATACTAAGGTATTTTTTTATAATTTCTACATTGAAGTCTTTATTAACCGCTTTAAAAAGATCAATTACTTTTAATCCTTTAAAATTTATTGGGTTTTGAAAACTATATGATATACCTTCCCTTGCTATTTGATCTATTGTAAAATTAGTAATATCTTTATTATTTAATATAATATTTCCTTTAGATGGCTTATTTATTCCCATTAATGTTTTAGCAAAAGAACTTTTACCACTTCCATTTGGACCTGTAATAACTAATATAGTATTCTCTTTTATTGAAAGATTAATATTATTAAGAATTGTTTTGTTTCCAATGTTTAAGGAAACATTTTTAATATTAAGCATTCTATAATCTCCTTTTCAAACTAAAAAAAGTATATAATTATATTTATAATTAGTCAAGAATGATTAAAAATACTAACAAAATTCAATTTAATGTGATATAATGTCATTGAGTTTAAATTTTGATACCTTTTTAGGACATAAATTTAAGTTAAAAAAAAGGAGGTATTAGAATGGAAAAGCAAGACAAGACTTTAAAATGTGTTGATTGTGGAGAAGAGTTTACATTTACTGTTAGAGAACAACAGTTTTATGAAGAAAAAGGTTTTACAAATGAACCAAAAAGATGTAAAGAATGTAGAGACAAGAAAAAACAAGAAAAAAGAAATAACTTCAACAACAACAACAAAAACAACAACAATTAATAATTAATTTGTTAATAAAAAAGAAATGATTATCTCATTTCTTTTTTGTTTTTTTTATAATATTCTAATAATTCTTTAAAACGATTATAATGAACAATTTCTCTTTGTCTTAAAAAATTAAGTGGACCTAAAATTTCATTTTCATTTGTCAAATCCATTAAATTTTCATATGTTGCTCTTGCTTTTTCTTCGGCAGCCATATCTTCTGCTAAATCAACGATTGGATTTCCTGTTACAGCGATGTATGCAGCTGTAAAAGGAATTCCATTTGTGTCACTTGGATATATTCCTTTATTATGTTGTACATACCAACTTTCCAGTCCTTCTTTTTTTAATTCTTCTAATGAAGCATTTTTAAGTAATTGACTTATCATTGTTTGAATCATTTCAATATGTCCTAGTTCCTCAATTCCTATGTCAGTTAATAATGCTTTGCCTTTCCCATCAGGCATTGTATATCTTTGGGATAAATAACGAAGAGCAGCTCCTAATTCACCATCTGGACCTCCAAACTGAGTAACTAGATATTTTGCCATTTTAATATCTTTTTTAGTTATGTTTATTGGATATGCTAATGTTTTTGTATATTTTATCATTTATAAGTTACCTCCTTTATCCCAAGGCCATGGATTATTTATCCAACTAAATTCATTATCATAATTTAATCCACATACAGTTAATGGACCATATTTTTTTTCAAATTCCATGATACATTCTTTATTCTTTTTATTATAATCATTAAATATATTTATACATTTAGTATCATTTGGATATAAATCTAAATATAAATTTAAATCATTTAAAGCAAAATCCAATACCTGAATTTTAAGTAACAAATTATCTCTTTCACCACTTACCTTTAACATATAATCATGGTTTTTATATGGTGAATATAAATCATGAAATAAATTACCTTTGTTAAAGCCCTCGAACGAATCAAATAACTCTGTTTTATTATCATCTAAATTATAATAATTGTAATTATTAATATCAAAGTTTATATACTCATTTTTTTCTTTTGATGTATAATCAAAAAAATTCCCTCTTTCATCGTAATACATTCTTTCATCCTTTCTTTTTTATTTTATGGTAATGAAAAAGTTTATGGGTGGACTTATATCATAATTAAGATAAATATTATTTATTACTTGAATAATAAATAAAAGTTTGATAATATATACTTGTTCATGGCGTATATGGTGAAGTGGTTAACACATCGGTTTGTGGCACCGACACTCGTGGGTTCGATTCCCACTATACGCCCCAATATTGTAAATTATGCTTAGGAATATATAATTCTATAGCATTTTTTTTAATTTTCACAAAAAAGTGATATAATATATATGCTTATGAATGGAGGGATAATATGTTTTGTAAAAAATGCGGAACAGAAAATGAAGAAGACAGTTTGTTTTGTAAGCAATGTGGAGAAAATCTTTTAGAAGAAGAAAAAGATGATTTAGAAAGTAACGATAAAAATCATAAAAAGAATGATAAAACTAAAACAAAGTATAAAAAAACAAAAGAAAAGCAAAAAAAACAAAAGAAACAAAAAAAGCAAAAAAAAGTAACAAAAAAAATAAACAAAGAATATAATGATCAATCTAAAAAAGGAATGACAATCGGTCAAAAATTTTTGATGTTTGTTTTATTTATTCTTGTGTTAGGACTAGTTGGAGTTCTTTCATACGTTGGTTATAAATATTATATACAAAGAGATATGGTTAAAGTACCTAACGTAGTAGGATTATCGTATCAACAGGCTCAATCTAGACTGGAAGAAGATGGCTTAGAAACATCAAAAAAATCACAAGAGACAAAATATTTAGAAGAAAATGGAATTGTATTAAAACAATACAAAGATTCAGGGAAAAAAGTTAAAAAAGGATCAAAAGTAAAAGTATATGTTGGTGAATATAAAGTAGAAATAGGAGAATATGTTGGTATTAATGTAGAGAATGTAAAAAATAAGCTTCAAGAATTAGGAATAAAATATTCAATAACAGAGGAAACCTCTGATAAATATAGTGATGGAGTTATTATTTATCAAAATATAAAAAAGGGTACTAAGATAAAAGTAGATAAAGTTTTAGAATTGGTTGTTTCTAAAGCGAAAGAAGTAAAACAAGAGATAAAAAATCAAACTACATCTAGTGAAGAACCTGATAACGAAGACGAATTAAGTTAAATGTTTTATTTAAAAAAAATTAAAAATATAATTTTAAACGAGTTGTAAACTCGTTTTTTTGTAGTATAATAAATTTATAGTTGGAGTGTATATGAATAAAAGAGATTTTAGAATAATTGTTGTTTCTTTAGTTGTAATTCTATGCGGAATAATTTTTTCGTGTTCAATAAAGAATCAATTAAAAATATATCTTTTTTCATATAATACATCTCTTAGTAGTAATACTATTGTTAAAACAACAAAAAATCTAAAAAATATATATAAAAATCCTAATGCAATTATAAAAAATGAAGTACTAAATAAAAAATTATTAAATAAAGAAATTAATAAATCAATTAATAATGGCTCTGATTTTATATTTATATTAGATAATAATATAAATAATGTTTATAATATGATTAAAACAAATAAAGATGTTAAATTTTGTGTATTAAATGCTAAAAATAATAAAAATCTTTCAAATTTATGCACAATACAATTTGATTTGAAAACACCCTCATTTATTTCAGGATATATCGCCGGTAAAACCACTGAAACAAATAAAATAGGTTTTATTGGAGGAAAAAAAGATGATTTTACATCAGAAATAGAAGGGGATTTTATATTAGGTGTAAAGGCCGCTAACGAAAAATGTGATATAATAAGTGACTATTCAAATACATATGTTGATAAACAAATGGGTTATGCACTTGCTACAGCACAATATGATGAAGGAATAGATGTCATAATGGAAGTTGCTGGTGTTACTGGAGATGGAATTGTTCAAAGAGCGGAAGATGCTGGAAAATGGGTTATGGGAATTAATTTAGATAAAAAACAAATAAGACTTCCTAATGTATTATCATCAATAAATATTAATTATGCTAAAGCAATTAAAACAATAATTGATGAAAATAATAAATCTAGTAATTTTAAAAATAGAGATTATATATTCGCTTATGACAAAAAAATAATAAAAGTAATTATAACTAATAATGTTGATATACAGACAAAAAACGAATTGGAAAAGTATAATAAATATAAATGGAAAAAGTAAGTGTCCAAAAAGGACATAAAAAAAGACACATATAATTACCTATGA
>CAZSRL010000001.1:29874-93510 GCA_964609615.1 uncultured Muribaculaceae bacterium | reverse complement strand
CTGATTACAAAACTAACTGCACATCAATTGTGCACTTTCAAATTTAATATACAGACATGTTAAATTCATAATTTAACATGTCTTTTTTATTGTTTTAAAAACAATAATATAGTATAATTAATAAACATGGAGGATGTAGTAATGGAAAATAATAAAAAGATTAGGGTATTAGGAATATTATTAGTATTATTACTGTTAGGAAGTAGCTTATTTTTAGTATATGATTTATATTTAATGAGTGGTATAGAAACTTTTTATAGAATTATGTTGGCGTTATTTATATTGTTTTTTGATTTTTTAATTATAAAAGCAATATTTTGTCGTTTTTTATTTAAAATTAGAAAAAAGAAAATATTACCAATATTTATTGTTTCTTTAATATTAACTATTGTGTATGCTACTGCGGGGATATTTATTTATAGTTTTTATATAAAAATAGATAGTTTAAATAAAAATTATATAACATATACTTCTTCTTTAATAACTTTTAATAAAGACTATAAGAATATAAAAAATATTAAAGATACAACAATAGGTATTATCAATAACAAAGATGATGTAGAAGGTTATCAAATACCTATGGAAATAATAAAAAAATATAATTTAGATAAAGATAATGAAATAAAAGAATATAAAGATACTGTTGAAATGGTACAAGATTTATATGATAAAAAAATAGATTTAACATTTGTTACTAATAATTATAAAATTACTTATAAGAATATAGATGGTTTTGAAGATATTGGTAAAAAGGCAATTGTTGTTACTGAAAAAAGTAAAAAGATGAAAAAAGATACAAAGATTAAATCAACTGAAAAGAAATTAATAACAGAACCTTTTACTATGTTATTATTAGGCGTTGATTCTGAAAAAGATGGATTAAACCCAAATCAAGCTTTTAATGGAGATACAATAATGCTTATCACTTTTAATCCTGAAACATTAAACACAACTATGTTTTCAATACCAAGAGATACATATGTTCCAATTGCTTGCAATCATAATTATAAAAATAAAATAAATAGTGCAGCTGCATATGGAACAGATTGTATGATAAATACAGTTGAAAACTTAACTGATATTAAAATTGACCATTATACAAAAATTAACTTTAAAGGTGTTGTTGAATTAGTTGATGCCTTAGGTGGAGTAACTGTAGATGTACCAATAGAATTTTGCGAACAAAATAGTGACAGAAAAAAAGGCTCACACAAAATATGTTTAAAAAAAGGAGTTCAAAAATTAACAGGAGAAGAAGCTTTAGCACTTTCTAGACATAGAAAGACATTAGTAAAAGGAGACTTTTCAAGAGGACAAAATCAACAACTAGTAGTAGAAGCCATGACAGATCAAATAAAGAACGTTAAAAGCGTTAAAACATTCTATAACATATTAGAAGCAGTTAGTAAAAATATGGATACAGACCTTTCAACAAATCAAATACTATCATTTTATAATATAGCTAAAAAAATGATGTTCTCAGATAATAATAACGTACTTAATATACAAAAAACATATTTAACTGGATCAGATGGACACGCAGGAAGTGCATATATTTTTAACTATGATACAGAAAGTTTAAATGATATAATAGACGCTATGAAAGTAAACTTAAACATAAAAAAAGCAAAAAAAATAAAAACATTTGACTTCTCAATAAATACAAAATATGAAAGAAAAGTAATAGGAGATACAAATAATTCGTCAAGTATTGAACAAGTAGGGTAAAAACTACTTGTTTTTAAAACAAAAAGAGTTTATAAATAACTCTTTTTGTTGTATAATAAGACAAAGAGGTGAATTATGAAAAAAAAAATCAAATTTTTTTTATCAATAATTGTTGGAATAATAGTATCAATTCTTTTATATAAATTAATACCGGTTTTTAATGACACAACCATCTTAAAAAACAATTTTGATTGTTTTTTAGTATTTTTGATAGTGACAATTGGTATTTATGAATTATCAACTTTTAATAAAACAAAATTTTTGAAATATTTTAATAATAAATGTATATTAATAACATCTTTTGTTTTATCAATTGTTTACAGTTTTTGCTTAATTATTGGTAGAGAATTACAAAGAGTACCAAATATAGATTTTAATGTTGGCTTATTATTAAATGTATTAATATATACAATTATATTTTTTGTTATATTAGTAATTTTGTTTAATAAAGCAAATTCTAAAGAAAATATAAGGACTACTTCATTTATTTTGTTTAGAAATAGTTATAAATCATTAATTATTAATATGTTAATATTTATCATTCCTTGGATTTTTTTATTTTTTGTATTTTATCCTGGTGTTTATACTAACGACTCAATTTCGAGTTTGATGCAAGCAACTGGAAATTATCCGATTTCCAATCATCATCCTGTTTTATTTACTCTCTTAATTAAACTTTTCATTAGTTTAAATGATAACATTTATGTTGGGCTTACATTATATAATATTTTTCAAATGTTGGCATTGTCATTTACATTTGCTTTTGTGATAAAATATATGGCAAGTAAAAAAGTTGATTATAAAATACAAATAATTACAATGTGTTTTTATTTCTTTTCACTTGTTAATGCAATGTATAGTTTTACAATGTGGAAAGATATTCCATTTGCAATTATATTTGTTTATTTGATTATTATTTTTATAGAGATTATTAGTACGAAAGATTTTTTGAAAAAGAATATTAATAAAATCTTATTGTTTATAGTTTTGCTATTATTCTTTTTGTTTAGAAATAATGGAATATATATTTATCTTGTAGCTTTGCTTTTTATATTATTTTTATTAAGAAAAGATTTTTTAAGGATATTTCTTATTTCGGTAGTTGCAATTGGGTTATATTTTGTAATTGAGGGCCCTATATTTGAATATTATAACATACAAAAAGGTTCGAAAGTTGAGGCTTTATCTATTCCAATACAACAAATTGCAAGGGTTGAAACATTTAATAGCAAAACGCTATCATTGGATGAAAAAAATAAAGTTGAAAGATTTATCCCTATTAAATATGCTGAAGGAAACTATTTAAAAACCATATCAGATCCAATGAAAAGTTATATTAGAGATAATGGAGATATTAATAACACTAATTTTGGCGATTTTTTTGATATATGGTATACATTATTAAAAAAATATCCAAAAACATATATTAAGAGTTTTTTATATAATTCATATGGTTATTGGTATCCAGAAGTAATTTATTGGAAAGTAGCAGAAGGAGTTTATGACAATATTCTTGAGATAAAAGAAAAGCCATTGATTTCTTTAACGCTGTATGCAAGTGATAAAACAAAAAAAATATCACAAAAACCGATTATCGGATTAATGTATAGTATAGGTTTTATGTTTTGGTTAAATATTTTTTTAATGGCTGTGATAATAATAAAGAAAAAATATAAATTACTTATTCCTGGAATATTTTTTATCGGATTGATGTTAACTGTTATGGCATCCCCGGTATATGCAGAGTTTAGATATGTTTATAGTATATTCACATGTATGCCTTTATTAATAATGGTTGTTTTTAATACAAAAAGATTTATAAAATAAATAAATATGATACAATATAAAGAGGAGATGGAAATAATGGATAAAATAGCTGTTTTAATACCTTGCTACAATGAAAGTAAGAGTATTGAAAAGACAATAAAAGATTATAAAAAAGCAATGCCTGATGCTACAATATATGTTTATGATAATAATTCTTCTGATGGAACAGATGAAATAGCAAAAAAAGCAGGAGCAGTTGTAAGATATGAATATAAACAAGGAAAAGGTAATGTTGTTAGAAGCATGTTTAGAGATATTGAAGCGCAATGCTATGTTATGACTGATGGAGATAATACATATCCTGCAAAAAATATAAACAAAATGGTTGACTTAGTTTTTAATAAAAATGTTGATATGGTTATAGGTGATAGACTTTCTTCAACTTATTTTACTGAGAATAAACGTTTAGGACATAACTTTGGAAATAAATTGGTTCGTTTTTTAATTAATAAATTATTTAAAAGTGAAGTAAGAGATATTATGACTGGTCAAAGAGCATTTAGTTACGAATTTGTTAAAACTTTTCCAGTTTTATCAAAAGGATTTGAAATTGAAACCGAAATGACTGTACATGCTCTTGATAAAAATATGTCTGTTGAAAGTGTTTTAGTTGATTATCAAGATAGGGAAGAAGGAAGTGAATCAAAATTAAACACAATTTCAGATGGATATAAAGTTATTAAAACAATTATTTCTTTATATAAAAACTATAAACCATTTGCATTTTTTAATATTATTTCGGTGTTCTTATTCATAATAGCCGCAATATTATTTATTCCAATTTTAATAGAATATATTAATACAGGATTGGTTCCAAGATTTCCAACGTTGATAGTAAGTGGTTTTCTTGTTATAGCTGCTCTTCAATCATTTTTTGGAGGCTTGATACTTAGTACTATTGTTTTAAAGTCTAAGCAAGATTTTGAGATTAAACTTAATATATTTAAAGAAAAATATAATAGATTAAGGAAAGATAAGTAATGAAAAAAAATTTTTTAGAGTTTTTTAGATATAGTATAGTGGGCGGCATAGCGTTTATTATTGATTTTTCAGTATTGGTTTTTATTAGAGAAGTTATTTTTTCAGGGAATGATACTGAGTTAATAAGTTTAATAGCTGTTACAATTGCATTTATAGTTGCTTTCGCTTTTAATTATATAGCCTCATTATTATTTGTTTTTACATCTGAAAAGCAAAAGAAAAAAGGAAGAGATACAAAATCAGTAATAGCTACCGCAATTATTGCAATTTCCGGATTAATTTTAACTGAATTAGGCATGTACTTGGGAGAATTTATTTTATTGTTTAATTATATGTTTGTAAAAATAGTGGTTTCTTTATTAATTTTATTTTGGAATTATATTATGAGAAGAATTTTAATATTTAATGAAAAGTGAAGGAATGTATATGTTAAAAATATTAAAAAATATAAAACAACTTATTAATTCAAATATTTATTACATAACTGGTTTGTTATGTATGTTTTTTATATTTGCTTTAAATCTCTATAAATTATTAAAAAAACTTCAGATAAATGATATAAATGGTTATAAATATTATTTATTTTTTTGCATTATAGTTTTAGTGTTAAGTTTAATAGTTTTTTTAGTAATAATGAAGTACAATGATAAAAAAATTGCTGATTTTCCTAAATTTTTTGTAATCTCTTGCACAATTATTGGTGTAGTATTTATCTTTTTATCTCCTCTATTTACCGGTAGTGATGAACATAATCACTATTATAGAATATATGAAATTAGTGAAGGAAAATTAACAACACCAGTTTCTAATTCTGTTGGAGGATTTTTACCAAAATCATTGGAAACAACTTTTTTAAAAGCTGGAGCAGATAATACTAAAATAAAATATAAAAATATCAAAAATATGTATAAGGTAAAATTAAACAAACGATATAAAAAAAAATATGGAGAGTTTACTCAAATAAAAGATCAAATTGTACCATATAGTATTTTTTATTCAAATACTGCTTTATATTTTCCTATGTCATATTTGCCTCATACTATAGGTTTTATTATTGCAAAGTTTTTAGCTTTATCTCCTTTTTTAATTGGTATGATAGGCAGATTGTTTAACTTAATGGCTTATATTGTTTTAGGATATTATGCGTTGAAAATTTTGCCAAAATATAAAATGTTTTATTTTGTTATATTAATGTCTCCAAATTTAATACAGTGTGCTACAACTTTGTCAGCAGATGCTTTCATCAATGTTATATTATTATTATTTCTTTCAATTATATTTAATATTAAATATAATAATAAGAAGATAAAAAATGATGAAAAAATAATCTTGTTTCTGTTATCAATTACAATAGCATTATGTAAAATAGTATATTTGCCATTTGTCTTCCTGCTCCTTTTATTAATAAACAAAAATGATAATAGTCAAAGAAAAAAAACGTGTATATTTATTATTATAACAATAATAATAAGCGGATTTTTTTGTTATCTATGGTTAAGAACAACAGGAAAAATATTTGATATTTCATATCCAAAATCTCATTTACAAAAAACTTTTATAATTGAAAATGTTTTGGAATATTTAATAATTTGTTTTAGAACATGTGTAAATTATGCAATGGTTTATGTTGAAGAATTGTTTGTTGGTTCTAGAATGTATCATTCTCAATTAATTATTCCATATGTAATTTCATATCTTTATATTATTTTATTATCGGTTACCTTATTAAAAGAAAAGATAATTAATAACATTATTTTAAAAGAAAAAATATTAACAATTTTTGTAGGAGCTACAGTATTTGGCTTAATATTAACGGCATTATATACTCAATGCACTGCTCAGTATTTTGGAATAGGATATAAAACTATTGAAGGAATACAAGGTAGATATTTTATTCCTCTTGTCATGCTTATCCCGTTTATAATAAAACCAACTGGTTTAAAAAGAATAAAAATTGATGATAAAAAAATAATTTTTACTGTTTTATTGTTCAATCTAACTGTATGGATGTATATGTTAGTTCAATTTATGATTTAAAACAAAAAGAGTTTATAAATAACTCTTTTTGTTGTATAATAAGACAAAGAGGTGAATTATGACCTTAGAAGTAAATGGACATAGTATATTTTTAATTGTATTAGTATGTTTTATAACAAGTTGTTTATTTGTACCACTAGTTATAAAAATGTCTAAACATATAGGTGCTATGGATAAACCAAATAAAAGAAAAATACATACTAAACCAATTCCTACTTTAGGTGGAATTGCAATATTTTTATCTTTTTTGATAGGATTTATGTTTTTTGCGGAGCAAAATCCATTAATGTTATCAATTTTAATAGCAAGTTTTTTAATAGTAATTTTAGGTATTGTAGATGATATAAAACCTATGAGAGCAATATATAAGTTTATTGGTCAAATACTTATTTCTTGTATAATTGTTTTTTATGGGCAATTACAATTACATTCAATTACGGCATTAGGAATAAATCTTGACTTTGGATTATTTGCACCGTTTATAACAATTATTTTTATAGTTGCAATAATTAATGCAATTAATTTAATTGATGGACTTGATGGTCTTGCGTCATCTGTTTCATCAATATACTTTTTAACAATAGCAATAATAGGAATAATACTTAATAAGTTTGGTGGATTTGATATAATGTTATCTATTATTATGTTAGGTTCAACACTGGGATTCTTAGTGTATAACTTTCCGCCAGCTAAAATATTTATGGGAGATACAGGGTCAACTTTTTTAGGATTAATGATTGCTGTAATTGCTCTTCTTGGATTTAAAAATGTAACAATTACATCACTTTTTATTCCACTATTAATACTTGCTATACCAATACTTGATACTTTATTTGCAATTATTAGAAGAAAATTAAAAGGAGAAAGTATTGCAACTGCTGATAAACAGCATTTGCATCATCAACTTCTTAAACTTAAATTTTCCCCAGCAAAATCACTTTTAATAATATGTGGAATTAATATATTATTTAGTGTTGCATCTATTTTTTATGCTATTGGAAAATCTAAAGAAGTTGTAGTAATTTATGTAATATTATTATTTGTTTTATTATTTATTGTATTAAAAACAGATATTATATTTGATAGAAAAAAGAATAAAAATAAAAAATTTAATTAGTTAAGAGGTATTTGAAAATTATGAATGATAATAAAGAAATATGTAAATATAAAATGCAAATTGAAGCTTTAGAATCGGAAAACAGAATTATGAAAAAAAATATTGCTAAAATGAAAAATAGAAAGTGTTTTAAAGTTTTAGATAAAATACAAAAAAACAAAGCAAAGGTAGTGAAAATATGCAAAAGAAAAAAATAGCTTTAATTGTAGATAGAGATGACTGGGCATTTGTAAACATTGCTAATAGAGTATCAGAAAACTTAAGAAATGATTTTGATTTCAAAATTATTCCATCTATTTATCTAAATGAAAATAAGGTGAAACTTTTTTTATTAACAAAAGATTGTGATTTAGTGCATTTTTTTTGGAGAGGATATATTTATTGGATATATGATCCTTCATTTGATAGATATGTTTCTGAATTAGGAGAAAATCCTGCTACATTTAGAAAAAAATATGTTGATAAGAAAATTATTTCTACTGCTGTGTATGATCATTACTATATTGATAAAGAATTAAAAATGACAAAAATCATTTTTTCTAATTGTAAAAATTATTACACTTGTTCAAATAAACTTTTTGATTTATATAATGATTTTGATATTAAATATCACCCTAAAACTGTTATTTCTGATGGTGTTGATTTAAAAAAATTCTACCCTATGAATTTAGAAAGATTTAATAATATTAATAAAAGAAAATTAGTAATAGGATGGTGTGGTAATAGTGCGTGGGGTCAAGATAAAAGAAAAGATATTAAAGGTGTTAATACAATATTAAAACCTGTATTAAACGAACTAATTGAAGAAGGATATCCTATAAAAATGTATTTCGCTGATAGACAGGAAAGAATGATTCCTTATGAAGATATGTGTGAATACTATTCAAAAATAGATTTGTATATATGTACATCAAAAGAAGAAGGGACTCCAAACCCTGTTTTAGAAAGCATGGCATGCGGAATTCCTATTATTTCAACAGATGTTGGTATTGTCGGCAAAGTACTAGGAAAAAAACAATCAGAGTTTATTTTAAAAAAAAGAACAAAAAAATGTTTAAAGGAAAAAATCATTTTTTTATTAAATAATTTGGATATTATTGATGAGTTAAGGGACGAAAATTTAAAAAATGTTAAACAATACACTTGGAAAAAACAGTCAAATAAGTTTAAAAAATATTTTAATGAATTATTTGAAGAACGGGAAATACAAGAACAATTAAATAATAAAACTAATCAAAAAAAGCATTAATTTGCTTTTTTTATGTGTGTAATAAAAATTGATATGTAATATTAATTATGGTAAAATAAAATAGAAATGAGGTAATATAATGAAGATATTAGTAACGGGTGGAACTGGTTTTATTGGAAGTCATACGGTTGTTGAATTAATTAAAGAGAATTATGAAGTTGTAATTGTTGATAATCTATGTAATTCTGATAAAAATGTTGTTGATAAAATAAATAAAATTACTAATATAAAACCTAAATTTTATGATGTCGATTTAAGAGATAAAACTCAACTTTTCAAAATAATGAATGATGAAAAAATTGAAGCAGTTATACATTTTGCTGGATTAAAATCAGTAGGAGAATCTGTTGCAGATCCTCTTTCATATTATGACAGTAATCTTATTTCAACTATTGTCTTATTGGAAAATATGAAGGAATTAAATATAAAAAACTTTATTTTTAGTTCATCTGCAACAGTGTATGGTAATACTAAAAATGTACCAGTTAAAGAAACCGAAAAAGTAAATTCTGATAATATTATTAATCCTTATGGAAGAACAAAGTTAATAATAGAAGATATTCTTAAAGATTATTCGAAAGCAAACAATGATATGAATATTACAATTTTAAGATACTTTAATCCTGTTGGAGGACATGAAAGTGGATATTTGGGTGAATCTCCAAAAGGAATTCCTAATAATTTAATGCCTATAATAATAAAAGCTGCTAGTAAAGAACTTGATTCTATAAGTATTTTTGGAAATGATTATAACACTAGTGATGGAACTGGAGTGAGAGATTTCATTCATGTGTGTGATTTAGCAAAAGGACATATTCAAGCATTGAAAAATATAAAACAAGGTATTAATATTTATAATTTAGGAACAGGAGTTGGGTATTCTGTTTTAGAAATGATTAAAACATTTGAAAAAGTAAATAATATTGAAGTACCATATAAATTTATTGCAAGAAGAGAAGGAGATATTGAAGTTTCATTTGCTGATGCTTCAAAAGCAAAAAAAGAACTAAATTGGGAAGCAAAAATGAGTCTAGAAGATATGTGTAGAGATTCATGGAACTATAAACAAAATGAGGTGAAGTAATGACAATAAAAAAGAAAATATTATTAATTCCTTCAGCACATAATGGAAAAGTTATGGGGGATATTATAAATTTTACAAAGTACTATAAGGAACAATTTGATGTTTATGTTATAAGTGATTTGTATCAAAATAGAAAAAAAATAGAAGGAGTAAATTATGTGAATAATCATGATGAGTATTCACAATATTTAAAAAACACTGCTGAATATATAATTGATGCCGGAACAAATCTTCCATTTAAGGTATTTTATAACCAAAAAAGAGTAAGCGTATGGCATGGAATTCCATATAAAAATATGTTTGTTGATTTAAATCCTGATAATTATGAAGAAGCTTTATCATATAGTAATAACGCAGATTTAATGATTTCTCCATCAAAAAATTATACCAATAATTTTTTAAGAAACTCAATGCTTTATTCTAGAGAAGTTTTAGAAACATCTATTTCTAGAACAGATGAGTTATTCATTAGTGATAAAGAAAAAGAAGAAATAAAAAAAGAATTAGGTATTGAAAAAGAAAAAAAAGTATTATTATATGCTCCAACATTTAGAAAAGAAGGAAAATTTAAGTTGCCTTTTGATCCTAAAAAAATCAAGGAACATTTAAATGGTGATTATGTTTTATTAATTAAACCACATTATTTAAATAAAATCAAAAAATCTTCATTGTTTATTGATTGTACAAAAGAAAAATCTATTAATAGATTATTAGCAATTACCGATTTATTAATTACTGATTATTCCAGTGTATTTTTTGATTATTCTATTTTAAAAAAACCTGCTATTTTTTATCAATATGACAAAAAAGAATATGAAAAAGATCGTGGGTTTATGTTTAAATTAGAAGATTACGTTGAAAAAAAATATATTGTACAAAATGAAGAGAATTTATATAAATTATTAAATAATAGCAAAATATCTAATAATCTTGAAAAAATAAGAAAAGAGTTTTATCCACATCAAATTAAAAATTCAACATCAAAATTGGTTGAACAATTAAAATTTGATGCAACAACAAGAAAAACAAAAGAAATAATTTTTTTAGTTAATGAATTGAATCAAATTGGTGGAGTTCATACATTTGTTACTAATTTAGCTAATGAATTTAAGAAAAAATATAATTCGAAATTAATAATTATTGGATTAAGGGAATTCGCATCAACAAATAGTAATAATTATATTTTTGACAAAGATAATTTATTTGATATCAAGATATCCAATGAGTATAATCCACAAATTACAAAAGCAATTTTAGAAAATACCGATGGATATATTATTAGTTGTCAATATTCTTCATATGTTGCAATGCAAAATTATTTATATAATAAAAATGCAATATGTATGTTTCATGGTGATGCAAAGGATATAGTGTCAAGAAATGTTTATCATTGGCATTTGGATTTTATAAATAATAAAAAAATATACAATTATAAACGATTATTATTTTTAACAAAAAATAATAGTGATCTTATAAAAAACAATTCTATAAAAAGTTTGAGTTCGGCTATTTCTTATATGGAAAATGGCTATGACTTTAGTGATAAAAAGAATTATTATAAAGAAAATGGAGAGTTTGCTTTTATTTCAAGATTAGATGAAGATAAAAATATTTTTGATTTAATTAAAATATTTTCTTCAAAAAAAATTAATTCTAGTTATAAACTTCATGTATATGGGGATGGTAAATTATATAATGAATTTAATGAAGAAATAAAAAAGAATAAATTAGATTCAAATATTATACTTCATGGCTATTGTTCTGATAAAGATGCAATGTATAAAAATAAGCAAGGAATCATTATGACTAGTTTATCAGAGGGATTTCCATATATTATATTGGAAGCCGCTAAATACGGAGTACCTATTTATTCATATAATTCATTTACTGCTGCTGAAGAAATGATAAATAATAGCAATGGTAAACTTATTTCTACTGGAAATATTGAACAATATGTAAAAGTGTTAAATAAAGGAATAAAAGTTAATAAAGATATGAATAAGAATATTATTAATAGGTTTTCAAATGAAATTATTACAAAAAAATGGTTTGATCTTTTTGAAACAATAGATAAAGAAAAAAGTATTTGTTCTAAAAAAGGTGAAAAGACAAACAAAAAAACATTGAGAAAAATAATTGGTAAAATAATTAGAAAACTATTTTTTTCAAAAGGTAATAAAATTAAAACAGATATTTATGTTTATATGTTGATTTTTAAAAAGAGAGTAAAAAATATTATTAAACATACTTCAAAGAAAAAACAACCATTGGTATCAATAATTGTTCCATTTTACAATAATTTAGATACAATTGGGGCCTTGTTAAAATCTATTAAACACTCTGGTTATAAAAATTATGAGGTTTTACTTATTAATGATGGTTCAAATGAAGATCCTTCAAATATTTCGAAAAAATACAGAAGAATAAAATATTATTATAAAAAAAATGAAGGTCTTGGATTAACTAGAAATTATGGTATTGAAAAAGCAAATGGGAAATATGTTTTATTTGTTGATTCAGATGATACAATATGTAAATATTCAATCAATTTTCTAGTGGAATTTGCTGAGGAACATAAACTGAATTTAGTGTCAGGATTATGTCGTAAAATAAACTTTAATACAAAATATACTGATTTTTGGTATAAAAAAACATTTAACAAAAATTATATTAATTTAAAAAAGAATAGAAGATTATTATTGTATGATACTATTTCAACCGCAAAATTATACAATTTAACTAGTTTAAAAGAATCATGTATAAAATTTGAAAAAGGGTTATATGAGGATGTATTATTTATGTCAGAAATATATGATTATTATGATAAAATTGGAGTAATAAGAAATTGTGTTTACAATTGGTATAGTTATGGTGACAATTCATCAATAACAAATACAATTACTATAAAAAATTATGAAGAACGTATGAAGAGAATAAGTACTATTATTGAAAATTCTAATGAAAAAGATAAACATGTATATTTATCTAAACTAATTATAAATGATATATATATTTACTTATATAGATTTAATAGTTATACCGAAAAAGAAAGAAAAGAAATATATAATAGTTTTAGAAACTTTGTAATAGATAATAAACAATATTTATATGAAAAAGATATAAAAAGTGGAGCAAAAAGAGAGTTATTAAATATAACCTTAAATAACGACTATCAAGAATTTTTAAAAGTTGCATTATGTATATCATCAACTTTTTATAAAACGCGAAAAATTTAATTAATAATATGGAGGATTAATAATGAAAAAAAAAGTAAGTATAATTATCCCAGCTTATAACAGTGAAAAATATTTATTAGATGCATTAGATTCCGTTTATATGCAAACATATACTAATTTTGAAGTGATTGTAGTAAATGATGGAAGTACTGATAATACTTTATCAATATTAGAAAGATATAAAAAAAATGTTTCTAATTTAAATGTTATAAACATTAAGAATCACGGTCAAGGTTATGCTAGGAATTTAGCAGTTAAATCTGCTAAAGGAGATTACATATTGTTTTTTGATTCAGATGATATATTAAATCCTTTATTATTAGAAACTGCAGTTAAACAAATAGAAAAAGATAAAAGTGATTTTGTTTTCTTTGATTGGACTAGATTTAATGACAGAACAAAAAAAGAAATGAAATCAAGAGAAAAACCCTTTATTAATGAAAAAATATTAACAAATAAAAATTGTATAGAAATGCTATCTTTAAGACCATATTATACTGTAGTATGTTTGTATGACAAAGATTTTTTATTAAAGAATAATTTGAAATATGGGGAAAATTATTATTATGAAGATATAATATTTTGGTTAAAAGTTGTCGATTCTGCAAAAAAAATATCAATATTAAAAGATTCATTATATAGAGTTAGATACAACGATAGATCAGTTACTTCTACAAATTATAATTCAGAAAAGCATTATAAATCATTTATAAACATGTTAAATGATTCAAATAAATATTTGCGAAATAAGAAAAAAAGAAATTATAATGAATTTTATAATTATATAGTTAATAGATTTTTTATATATTATTCTGAAAGAACATATGAAATATATAAAAAAGATTTTAAAAAAGATTTTTTTGGATGCATGAGTGATGCAATAATTAAGACAGATGAAAAAAATTGTAGCGATGATTTAAAAAAAATTATTAGTTTTGTTAGCGAGAACAATCGCGAAGATAAATTAGAAGAATATGTTCAAAAAATTCAAATGGCGAAAAAAAACAAATCAAAAATTTCTAAATTAATAAATAGTTGTAAAAAGAGAACAAATGAAAATTGTAGTAATTATTTTTTGAATAATAAAAAAGATAATATAATTGTATTTTTTTCTGAATATAATAATTTATTGAAAAATATTTATTATATTAAAAAATTAACATATAAAAGTAATTATTATTTATTAATGGATAATAATACTATAGAGAAAAATCTTTCATTTCTAAATTATGCAAAAGATAAGGCAATAATAATTCCATATGATTCTAAATTTCAAAGAACAATAATTGATATTTTTTATAATAAAATAAATACAAACAAAAAAAAATATTATATAAAAAAGTCATTCAAGCAAATGTTTTCAAATGCTAATATTAACAAAATTGTTTTGGATGATGCTAAGTATAAAAACCAATTTTTATTTTTATGTAAAAACATAGAGATTGTTAAATTTAATGATATAGGAAGAATAATAGAGAAATAGAATATATTAATATTTTCTATTTTTTTATGTTTTGATATCTGCAAAAAATCTTTATTTAAGTCTTATTTTGTTGTATAATTAGTTATAGAAAAAGGACGTGGATGATGAAAGAAGTTAAAGACTTGAAAAAAACATGGAAAAAATTAAGAAAGCCGTTAATTGAATTTTTTAATAATGGTTTAGTTTTATTTATTTTAGTCTCAATATTATCTTTAATAATATTTTTATATTTAGATTTTGCATTAAGATATGTTATTAGGGACTATTTTATTGGATATGGTTTAATTGAAGCTCCTCCATTTTTATTTACAATATCAATTTTTATTATATTTACTATTGTTATGTCTTTATTAAAGAAAAAAGGAAAAATAATTTTATTTAACTGTTATTTTGGATTCTTTTTTTTGTTCTTTTTGGTAAATTATTTTTATTTTAAATTTTTAGGAAGAGCAATTTCTTTATCTGACTTATCTTTAGTTAGTGAGGGTGCTGAGCAAGTTACATCATTGTTTTCACAAATAAAATGGGAATTAATTTTATCAACTATTTTATTTGTATTATTTATGATTGCTTGTAATAAAATGCTTAAAAATCTTGAAATGAGTAGACCAACAAAATTGATATTATTAATTGCAATTCTAGTTTTTGTTGTTTTCAGAGTATTAGGATTTGTAGCCTTAGGTCCAAAACTTGAAAGTGGAAAAATGAGAACAATGGTTACTCCAAAAAATATTTATTGTGATTATGATGATGGAACAAGAGCTATGAAAGTATCTGGTGTTCCAGAATATATGTGGAAATTTGTATACGTCGCTGCTAAAAATAAAATAACTGAACCTAGTAAAAGTGAACAAAAGAAAAAAGCAGATACATTAATAAAAGAAAATCCTTATTCTCATACTGATAATAAATACACAGGAATATATAAGAATAAAAATGTAATTTATATAATGATGGAAAGTATGGATAATTTTCTAGTTACAAAAGAAATCATGCCAACGTTATATGGTCTTCAAGCGGAAGGATTTAATTTTTCAAATAGATATGCACCAACAACTTTTGGAGCAGGAAAAACATTTAGTACTGAATTTGCTATGATGACTGGTATGTATCAACCTAATGAGGAAAATGCTGCATACACCTATGCTAATAATACTTTTACCTATTCATTCCCCAAAATGTTTAGAGAACTAGGATATACAGCAAATTCTATTCATTATAATGATGGCAATTATTATAATAGAGAAAATATGCATTTATCAATTGGATTTGAACATCATTATAATTATCTTAATAAAAAATATAAAAAGAATTTTAAATTATTTGATACAGAACTTGTAAATACAGATGAGACATATAAAGAAATAGCACCTGATAACAAAAAATTTGCAACTTTAATAACAACAATGTCTGGACATTTGCCATATGGTAACAATGGAGCATGTACAACATTAGTAAATAAATATCCTCAATATAAAATTGAAGGTGATGAAGAAACAAGTTGTTTATATGCTAAAGCTCATGAAACAGATGAATTTATAAGATTATTACTAAAAAGATTAAATCAAGATAAAAAATTAGATGATACTGTTTTAGTATTCGTAACTGATCATCAAGCATACGGTTATTCTTTATTGAATGAAGTAAAAGGAACAAAAGATGCCAACTTAATAACAAATGTTCCATTTGTTATATGGAATAATGATACAAAAGGAAAACAAGTAAGCACAATTTTAGATACAGCAGATATATTACCAATACTTGCAAATATGTTTAGTTTGAATTATTCTCCAGTATATTCAACAGGTACAGATGTATTTTCAAAAGAACATGAAAACTATGTATTCTTTAAAGGAGGATCATGGTATGATGGCAACATTAATTATAAACCAGGTGAAACAAAATATGCGAAAGAAGATGCGGCTTACGTTGAAAAAATCACAAAACAAGTAAATACTAAAATTGAAATTAATAATCTGATATTAGACTCGGATTATTATAGTAAAAAATAATAGTAATATTATTTCAATATTAGAATGGAGTAAGATATTATGAAAAAAAAGCTATTGGGAGAAAAAAGAGTTATTACTTATGGAACATATGATTTGTTTCACATAGGTCATTTAAATTTATTAAAAAGAGCAAAAGAACTTGGAGATACTCTTATTGTAGGTGTTTCAACTGATGAATTTAATGCTCAAAAAGGAAAAAAATCTCAAATATCATTTGAAGATAGAAGTGCAATTGTTGATGCTATAAAGTGTGTTGATGAAGTTATTCCTGAGGAAAATTGGGATCAAAAAGTATTAGATATGAAAAAATATGAAATTGATACTTTTGTAATAGGAGATGATTGGGTAGGTGCTTTTGACTTTTTAAAAGATGAAGGTGTTGAAGTAGTATATTTATCAAGAACGCAAGGAATATCAACTACTGAATTGAAAGAAAGAATAAAAACAAAATCTAGATAATGTCTAGATTTTTATTTAATCTTTAATTAAAGTATTAAAAATGATATAATATTTCTAACAGGAGAAGTGAACATATGAAATGGTTAAAGAAAGCATTAATTAATTTAAGTAAAAAATATAAACCTTTAGGTACTTTTTTAAGGCATACTAGAATTTTCTTAAAAAGATTAGTATATTTATATTATTATTTTACAAATAAAACTGATGATAAATTAGTTGTTTTTCAATCTTTTAATGGTAGAAATTTTTCTGATAATCCTAAAAGCTTGTATTTAGAAATGTTAAATGACAAAAAATATAAAGATTATAAGTATGTTTGGTTATTTAAAAACGTTGAAGATAATAAAAAATATTTAAAAGGATATAAAAATACGATTATTGTAAAAGATAGAAGTAGAAAAGCATATAAATATTATTCGAGGGCTAAATACATTATTGTAAACGCTGTATTGCACGAAGAAATAATTAGAAGAAATGATCAAGTATTTGTTCAATGTTGGCATGGAACACCTTTAAAATGCCTTAGATGTGATATTAAATATGATAGTAATTTACTACGAACAAAAAAGGAAATTAAAAGAACAAATGACAAAGATGTTAAAAGATTTAATTACTTTATTTCACCATCAAAATTTGCAAGTGAAAAGTTTATTTCATCTTTTAATCTTAAAGAACTAAATAAAGAAGATATCATTATTGAAACAGGATATCCAAGAAATGATGATTTATTTGACATAACAAAAAAACAATCAAATGATATTAAGAAAAAACTTGGATTACCCAAAAATAAAAAAGTGATATTATATGCTCCTACTTTTAGAGATAATCAATATAATTCCGGAAGTGGATTTTGTTATAATCTAGGAATTGATTTAGATAAAATACAAAGTGAAATATCAGATGAATATGTATTACTTTTTAGAACTCATTATTATGTTACAAATCAACTTAATTTAAAAAAATATAAAGGATTTATATTTGATGTATCAAATTATAATGATATAAATGATTTATACATTACTAGTGACATACTAATCACTGATTATTCAAGCGTTTTTTTTGATTATGCTAATTTAAAAAGACCTATTTTGTTTTATATGTATGATTTAGAAGAGTATAAAAATAAATTAAGAGATTTTTATATGGATTTAAAAATATTACCTGGTCCAATAATTCAAGATGAAGAATCTTTAATAAAAAGTATAAAAAATATAAATATTTATTATGATTTATATAATAACAAATATAAAAAATTTAATAAAAAATTTAATTATTTAGATGGAAGAAATTGTAGTAAAAGAGTATTAGATATTATTATTGGAGATGATAAATAATGAAATTATTAATAAACATTTTCTTTCTACATTTAAAACTTGTATACTTTTTTTTGAAATTATTACCCACAAAAAATAAAGTTGTATTTTTATCTAGACAAAGTAATAAATGTTCTATTGATTTTGAATACATAATAAATGAATTAAAAAAAGATGATAGTATTGAAATATGTATATTGTGTAAAAAAATGGATAGTTATATATCATATTATTTTCATTTTTATAAACAAATGTATAATATTGCTACTGCTAAAGTGTGTATAATAGATTCTTATATTCCTATGATTTCTGTTTTAAACCACAAAAAAGATTTAAAAGTATTACAAATTTGGCATTCTTTAGGTGCTATAAAAAAATTCGGACTTCAAAATTTAGAACAAGATGCAGGAAGGAATAAAAAACTATCAACAGCTATGAAAATGCATAAAAATTATACTAATATTATTTCATCTTCAACAGCAACAGAGACATATTTTCGTGATACATTCGGATACAATAAAGAAGTGTTTTTAAACTATGGCCTTCCTAGAATTGATTATTTATTAAAAGAAAAAAATAATATTAGAAAAAGAATACATAAAAAATACCCATCACTAAAAAATAAAAAAACAATTCTTTATGCTCCAACATTTAGAAAAGATAAAACAGATAAAACAGATGAAATTTTATCAGCTATAGATTATAAAAAATATAATATTATTGTTAAATCTCATCCACTTCATAAATTAAATTTAAATAATGATAGAGTTTATACTTGCATAGAGTTTAAAGCAATAGATTTACTAACAGTAAGTGATCTTTTGATAACTGATTATTCAGCAATTGCTCTAGAAGGCTATGTACTGGACAAAAAAGTATATTATTATTTATATGATTATGAAGATTATAAAAATAAAACTGGCATTAATGTTTTATTAGATAAAGAATTACCAAATTGTTGTTTTTATAATATAAAAGATTTAAAAACGGGATTAAAAAAAGAATATCCGCATTTAGAAAGCGTTAAATATAAAGAAAAATATTTAGATAATATCAAAGGTGATAGTACTAAACTAATTGTTAAGAAAATTTTAGAATGGATTTACAAAGATAATTTTTAAATTAATATAGCTATTTTATTATTTGAAAAGATTTATTAAATTTATAATTATACTTATAAGTTATACCTTTTTTATGTATAATATTTATGTTATAATTAAAAAGCGAGAGGAATGAAGTGAAGATATGATAAATATTATTAAAGAACACTGGGAATATAGATATCAAATTCTTAAATTAGCATGGTTTGATATTGTAAAACAATATAAAGGTACTGTGTTTGGCTGGGTTTGGGTACTTATAAAACCAACTGTAACAGTTTTCATATATTGGTTTGCCTTAACATACGGATTAAGAGCTGGTGGAACAATAGAAGGCGTACCATTTGTTATTTGGTTAATCGCCGGAATAATTCCATGGTTTTTTATGAGTGACATGCTTAATCAAGGAATAAATGCACTGAGAAAAAATTCACAATTGGTAACAAAAATAAAATTTCCTATTAGTGTAATACCTACATTTGATACAATATCACATTTTATACCACATTTATTTTTAATAACATTATTTACAATTGTATTTATAGTATTTTTTGGTATTAATATTTATTTTATACAATTACCGTTATATATACTTGGAATGTTTTTATACTTTAATGTATTATCATTGGGATTTTCATTATTATCTATAGTGTCAAAAGATTTTTTGAATTTAGTAAAGGCATTTACGACAGCAATTTTTTGGTTATCAGGAATTTTATGGAATATTAAAACAATGAGTTTAGGATGGGTAAATACAGTGCTATTATTTAATCCTGTTACTTTCTTTGTTGAAGGATATAGGAATGTATTTATACACAAACAATGGTTTTTTGAAGACTTTACAACATTAGGTTGTTTCTTTATAGTCTTTATAGTAACTTTATTGTTTTCATTGTTTATATATAGAAGAACTAAATATGAAGTGGGTGATGTCCTATAAAAGATGTTGTAATAGAATTTAAAAATGTTTCTAAAATGTATAGATTATATGCTAATAGTAAAAAACAATTTTTAGGAATATTTAGTAATAAAGTAAAATATAAGAAAAAATTAGCATCAGATAATTTGAATTTTCAAATTAGAAAAGGTGAAACTGTTGCTTTTTTAGGAGCAAATGGAAGTGGAAAGAGTACAATACTTAAAATGGTATCAGGCGTATCTACACCTACTAAAGGAGAAGTGATTGTAAAAGGAAAAATAAACGCTTTACTTGAATTAACTGCTGGATTTAATCAAGAATGTACTGGTAGAGAAAACATTTATATAAAATGTAGTATATTAAATATGACAAAAGATGAAATAAAAAAAATAGAAAAACCGATTATAGAATTCGCAGATATTGGAGATTATTTAGATCAACCTGTTAAAATGTATTCAAGTGGAATGAAAGCAAGGTTAGGTTTTGCAATAAGTGTTAATATTGTTCCAGATATATTAGTTTTAGATGAAGTGTTAAGTGTTGGGGATAGAGATTTCCAAGATAAATGCTTAACAAAAGTAAAAGAATTAATTACTGATGATGATATTACTGTATTATTTGTAACACATTCAATGCATATGGCAAAAAGATTTTGTGAAAGAGGAATTGTTTTAAAACAAGGTAAATTATTATTCGATGGATCAATCGATGAAGCAGAAGAATATTATAATAATAAATATTAGGAACATAGTTCCTTTTTTTTATCATTATTTACTTTATCAGATGTTTGGTTTATAATTTAAATAAGGAGGACAAACAAATGAAGTTAAGTGTTATTGGTCCTATTTATAATGAAGAAGAAATAATAGAAAAGTTTTATAAAGAAACTATTAAGGAATTAAAAAACATAGATTATGAATTATTATTTATTGATGATGGAAGCACAGATAATAGTTTAAAAAAACTTAAATCTATTTGTAAAAATGATAATAGAGTAAAAATCATTTCTTTTTCTAGAAACTTTGGAAAAGAAGCTGCTATATATGCTGGAATAAAAAATTCATGTGGTGAATATGTTTGTATTATTGATACTGATTTACAACAGGAACCTAAGTATATAGTGTCTATGTATAAATTTTTAACAAATAATAAAGAATATGATTCCGTATGTATGTGTCAAGAAAATAATAAGGGTTTCTTTTATAAAATATGTCAAAAAACATTCTATAAAACTATTGATAAACTGGCAAATATTAAATTTGTAAATGGTGCTAGTGATTTTAGAATGTTTAATAAAAGAATGAAAGAATCATTGTTAGAATTAAGTGAAAAAAATAGATTTTCAAAAGGCTTATTTTCTTGGGTGGGTTATAATACTAAATATTTAAATTATAAAGTAAAAGAAAGAACAACCGGCAAAAGTAAATTTAATTTTACTAAGTCATTTTCGTATGCTATAGATGGGTTTGTTGGTTTTAGTACAAAACCACTTAGAATAAGTACATATGTTGGATCAATTACAAGCATTGTAGCGTTTATATATTTAATTATTATTTTAATTCAGACTTTGCTGTTAGGCAAAGATACTCCGGGGTATGCATCTATAATGTGTGTGTTGTTATTCTTGGGAGGCATTCAACTAATATGTTTAGGTATTATTGGAGAATACTTATCAAAAACATACTTAGAAACAAAACAAAGACCTATATATATTGAGAAAGAGAGAATAAATTTAAATGACAAAGCTTAAAGAGCAATTTTTAAATATTAATTTTATTATTTTTTGTATCATTGGTGGAATAAATACTATTATTTATAACGGGTTATATTTATTAGGATTAATACTTCTACCATATATGCTATCAAATATAATATCATATGTCATAAGTTTGACAATATCTTTCTTTTTAAATTGTAAATATAATTTTAAGGTTAAACCAACATTAAAGAAATATTTGATGTTTCCATTAACTGGACTTGCTACATTTATATGTCAAACTGGTGGGTTATTTTTATTGGTTGATATAATTGGGTGGCCAGCAAAAATATGTGGATTAATAGCAAGTTTAATTGCAATACCAATAACATTTATAGTGATGAAATATATACTGAAAATTAAGTGAAATATCAATGCAAGTTATCGATATTTCACTTTTAATATGATATACTACAATTAAGAAATGAGGTATTATGCATGAAAAATATAATAAGAAAAATTTTTAAATTAAATAAATTCACATGGAAAATATGGATTAAAATGTCTGGTGATAAAAGAGTTAAAATATATGAAAAATATGTTAAAGAAAATAAAATAGATGAAAACCTAGTGTTATTTGAAGCATTTATGGGAAGAAAATGTGCTGATAGTCCTAAGTCTATTTATTTGGAAATGTTAAAAAATGATAAATATAAAAATTATAAATTTATATGGGCATTTAAAGAGGAAAAGGAATATGATTTTTTTGATTATGAAAGAACAACTATTGTTCTTTATGCATCTGATGAATACATTAATGCTATGACAAAAGCAAAATATATTATTTCAAATTCTAGACTACCTATGTATATTAATGTAAGAGAAGACCAAGTATTTGTTCAATGTTGGCATGGTACTCCTTTGAAAAGATTAGGCTTCGATATTGAAGTAAAAGGAGAAAATGCAAAAATGAACAATGATACATTAAAACAAAAATATTTAGAAGATGCAAAAAAGTTTAAATATTTAATTTCCCCTTCGAAAGCATGTAGCGAAAAATTAAGTTCTGCTTTTAATTTAAAAAGCTTAAATAAAGAAAATTGTATTATTGAACAAGGGTATCCCAGAAATGATTATTTAATTAATTATAAAGAAAATGATGTAAAAAAAATAAAAAAAGAATTAAGTATTCCTAAAAATAAAAAAGTAATATTATATGCTCCAACTTGGAGAGAAAATCAATATAAAACTGGAAAAGGTTATACTTATGACTTAGGAATAAACTTTGATACATTACAAAAAGAATTAAATAATGAATATGTACTACTATTTAGGGCCCATTATTTCATTTCTAATTCATTTGATTTTGGAAAATATAAAGATTTTATTATAGATGTTAGTGATTATGAAGATATAAATGATTTATATATTGTTAGTGACATTTTAATATCTGATTATTCAAGCGTCTTTTTTGATTATGCAAATTTAAAAAGGCCAATATTATTTTATATGTATGATTTTGATGAATATAAGAATAATATGAGAGATTTTTACTTTGATTTAAAAATATTACCAGGGCCAATTGTTAAAACTGAAAAAGATTTGATAAGAGAAATAAACAATATTAATAATTACAATAACACTTATAAAGTAAAATATGACAGTTTTAATGCAAAATTCAATTATTTAGATGATGGAAAAGCAACAAAAAGAGTACTTGACATTATTTTTAAAAATTAATAGATAAAGTTTTAATTAAAAAAAAATATGGTATACTAATAATAGGAGAACTAGTATGAATGTAGTAAAAAAATCAGTATTTTTAATTATTATTACACTAGCAATTTTTTTGTTATCTTTTTTTAATGTAAAAGCAGATGAAGAAATAGAAATTGAACAAATAAAAGATTATACTCACATAGAATATGATTACAATAACTTTTTAGAAGAATATTATGAAAAAATTTATAAAGATGAAAATGAACAAGAAATAATTAAAATTTATGAGCAAGAAGATCAAATAAATAAAATAAAACCATATCAATTAAAATATGAATTACTTAATGATTATAGTAAAGAATATGGATTTAATACATTAGAAGAAAAAAATATAGATAAAGATAATAATGAAGTTATTAAAAATACAACATATTATTTATATGAAAAAGATAATGAAAAAATAGTATGTAGTGGATTATATAGAATTAATGATAAATATTATGCTTTTAATAGATTTGGAGAAATGTTGACTGGATTAAAAAAAATAGATAATCAAACATATTATTTTGATTTAATTACTGGAGAAATGCAATTAGGTTTTAAAACAATAAATGGAAACTTACATTATTTTAATACAACAGGAGTACAACCTCTAGGATTAGTTAATATAAATGGATATTATTATTATATGACAACTAATGGTGCTGTTAAAAATAGTTTTAAAACGATAAATGGAAATACATATTACTTTGATAATAACGCACATGCTGTAAAAGGATGGTTTACCTTAGGAAACTCAACATATTATTTTGATAAAACAACTGCAATACAAAAAAACGGACTTGTATGGGACTCAGGATATTATTATTATATTAGTGGAGGAAAAATATCTAAAAGTAAATGGATTAAAACAAATAATAACTATTATTACTTCAATAAGTATGGGCATGCTGTAAGAGGAATAATAAAGTTAAATAAAAAATATTATTATTTAAATAATTATTATCATAAACAAACAGGATTAATAACATACAATGGGTATAAATGGTATATAAGTTCAAAAGGAAATATGACCAAAAGCAAATGGAAAAAGATTGGAAAATATAAATATTATTTTAACAAAAAAGGACATGCGTCTAGAGGAATAATAAAATTAAATAAAAAATATTATTATTTAAACAATTATTATCATAAACAAACAGGTCTAATAAATCACAACGGATATACTTGGTACATTAGTAAAAAAGGTAATATGACTAAAAGCAAGTGGAAAACAATAAACAAAAAAACATATTATTTTAATAGATACGGACATGCAGTAAAAGGTATAGTGAGTATAAAAAAGAAATATTACTTTTTTAATTCAAATGGGGCAATGCAAAATGGATTTATATATTCCGGAGGAAGATATTATTACATAAACAAAGGTAAAATATATAAAAACATGTGGATATATGCTAATTCTAAAATGTATTACTTAGGCTCTAATGGTGCTTCTTATATGAGCGTAAAAACTACTATAAGTGGAGTAGTATATAATTTTAATTCACAAGGAAATACAACTCACGGATATTATACAGAAGGAGATAACACATATTATCAAGATGGGAATGGAAACTTATTAACTGGATGGAGAACTGTGTATGGAAAAAGTAAACTTTTCTCAGAAGATGGAATATTAGTTAGCACTGGTTCAAATGTAATTGATGTTTCTGTGTGGCAAAATAATATTGATTGGGCTGCTGTAAAAAAATCCGGCAAAGTAAATGGTGCTATTGTAAGAATAGGTTATACAGGTAGTTCAACAGGGGCAAATGCAACTGATTTGCAATTTGAAAGAAATATTAGAGAATTAAAAAGATTAGGTATCCCTAGAGGTGTTTATTATTACGGCTACGTTAATAATGCATCTGATGCCATTAAAGAAGCTGTAGCTTTAAGATTAAAACTTTCTGCAGTTGGGAACCCTTATTTATATTATGGTGTATGGTATGATGCTGAAGTATCAAGTATAGGAAGAACAAATTATGAAAAAGTTATACCTGCTTTTATAAATAATATGAAAGCTGCCGGATATAAAACTGGTGTTTATGGTAATGCAAGCGCTTTCTTTAGTTCAAGTGGATATTTAAATAGTTCATTAATAAAACAATATCCTATGTGGGTAGCACATTATAGTACAAAGTGTTCTTATCATTATTCATCTGCTGGTCCTTGCGGATATAAAAACTATTATGGATGGCAATATACCTCTTCAGGGACTGTTTCTGGAATTAGTGGAAGAGTAGATATGAACTTTTGGTATAAAGTATAAAAGATAAACTTAACGTTTATCTTTTTTATAATAGTTAATACTAATAATGGTGAAGTATATTATGAATAATAATAATTTTAAAAATATATTATTAGTTTTAAGTATAATTAATTTAATCTATTCATTATTAAATTTAAATTTTTTATATATTATATTAGCGTTTTTATTAGTTTTTATTATTTTATTTTTTAAATATAATAATAAAATGATAAATATTATAAATAAAATATTAATTATAATATTCTTTAGTTTTTGTATAATTAATAGTTCAAAAATATTATATAAAAGTAATGATACAGAATATTTAAATAAAAATTATAATGAATTATATATGTATGCTAAAAGTAATAATATAAAAGTTAATGTTAATTATGAATATTCTGATAAAGTAAAGGAAAATAAAATAATTGTTTATAATATAAAAGATAATAAACATATAAATGTAGTTGTTAGTAAAGGTCCTAATATGAATAAAAAAATAATTATCCCATATTTAATAGGTAAAAATAATAATTATGTAAGTAAATTTATAAAAACAAATTATTTAAATAATGTAGAAATAGTTTTAAATAAAACAAATATATGTAATAATAATATTTTAATTGATCAATCAACTATAGGAACTGTTAATAGAAATGAAAAAATAAAATTTAGTTTTTGTATGAAAAAAGAATATAAAAAGATACATGATTTTAGTTTAGTAAATAAAAATAAATATGAAGCCATTATATATCTTTTATCTAATAATTATAAATACGAAGAAATATATGAATTTAGCAATATAATTGAAAAAAATAATATTATTAAGTCTAAAGAAATAGAAAAAGAAAAAAAGATTGTTTTATATATATCAAAAGGAAAAGAAATAATAGTTCCTAATTTTAATAAATTGAACACCAAAGAAATAAATAACTGGATAATAAAAAACAACTTAAATGTTAAATTTAATTACGTATATAATAATAAAATAAAAAAAGGAAAATATATATCTGCTAATATAAAATCTAATAATAAAATATCACAAATAGATAACATTGTTTTATATTTTTCATTAGGTAAATTAAAACTACCTAATTTTTCTAAGTTAAATGAGTTTAAAGATTTTGCATATAGATACAAGATAAAATATAAAATATAAAATTAAATATAAAATAAATAATGATATTCCAAATAATAATATAATAAATTATTCTATAAATCCTGGTTCAAATATAAATAGTAATGAAGAAATAATTGTATACGTTGCTAAGAGAGAAAAAATAATAAAAGAAAATAGCAAAGAAGAACATAATAATAAAAATGAGATCATCAAACAAAACAATAAAAAAGTAAATGATAGTAATAAAGAGTCAGTGATTAATGATAATTCAATTTTAAATATTCTTGGAGAATAAAATCTTACTAAAACAAAAGTAAGATTTTTTTGACTTTTATTTTTATTTATTAATTAAATATGGTAGAATATATAAGTAGGATGTGTGAGGTATGAAATATATAAAATTATTAAGAGTAAAACAATATATAAAAAACTTTATTGTTTTTTTACCTTTGTTATTTGCTAAAGAATTATTTTCTTCAGAATTATCAAATGTTATATTTGGTTTTATTGCCTTTTGTTTTATTTCTTCTGTTGTATATATTATTAATGATATTAAGGATGTTTCATATGATAAAAAACATGATACAAAAAAAAATAGGCCTATTGCAAAAGGAGATATTTCTGTATTAAAAGCTACAATAATAATGATTGTTTGTTTTTTATTAAGTATATTATTTAATTATTTTTCTGCTGGATTATGTTTATACTCTTGGTTATTATTGTTTTTTTATCTAGTATTAAATGTTTTTTATAGTTTTATTGGAAAAAATATAATATTATTAGATTTATTGTTACTTGTTGTTTTTTATATTATTAGATTATACTATGGTTCAATTATTATTGATGTTTCTGTATCTAATTGGTTGTTTTTAACAACTATGAGTTTGTCATTTTTCTTTGCTTTTGGCAAAAGAAGAAATGAATTATTACAGTATAAATCAAAATCAAGACTTGTATTACAAAACTATAACAAAGATTTTTTAGATAAATTTATGTATAGTTCTGTAACTTTATCAATTGTATTTTATTCTCTATGGGTAGTTGAACAAAATATAAAATATTTATTTTTTTCTATTCCATTTCTATTTGTGATATTAATGAAATATTGTTTAGATGTAGAATCTGATTTAGATGGTGATCCAACAGAAGTTTTTTTTAGAGATAAAGTATTGATAGGATTAACATTTTTGTTTTGTATATTTTTTGTAATTATAATGAGGTGAATAAATTGAAGGATTCAATAAAAGATTTAAGTTTTAAAGAAAAAATAAAATTATTTACTAATAAGGATTTTATATTATTCATATTTTGTGGAGGAATGGGAACATTAACTAATTTTATTATTTCTTCAATAATATCATTTAATGTAAATCCTATTATTTCATATGTTATAGGATATGGTAGTAGTTTATTTGTGGCATATTATTTAAATACTAGATTGATTTTTAAAAATAAATTAAGTTTTAAAAAATTTATAAAATTTGTAATATCATATATTCCAAATTTTATAATATTATTTAGTTTTGTATGCGTATTTATTAATATTTTAAATTGGAATCATTATATAGTATATTTATTAGCGGCTATGTTTGGTTTACCAATAACATATTTAATTGTAAAATTTTATGCCTTTACAAATAAAAATAAAAAAACTATAATTAATACTGAGGTGGAGAAGTAATGAAGAAAGAAAAAGTGTTTGTAACTGGAGGAAGCGGATTTTTAGGTATTAACCTAATTAGAAAATTGTTAAAAGAAGGATATGATGTTATTTCTCTTGATTTAGTTGCATTTGATTATAAAGATTGCATGGATAAAATTGAACACGTTGTAGGCGATATTAGAAACATGAAACAAGTTAATAAATGTATGAAAGGATGTACTTATTGTATTCATTGTGCTGCGGCATTACCTTTATATACAAAAAAAGAAATATTTACTACTGATATTGCTGGAAGTAAAAATGTAGTAACTAGTGCTTATAAAAACAAAATAAAAAGATTTATTCAAATATCTTCAACAGCGGTATATGGTATTCCTGATCATCATCCACTTTTAGAAACTGATAAATTAGATGGTGTTGGTCCTTATGGAATTGCTAAAATAGAAGCTGAAAAAGAATGTATTAAGTTTAGAAATAAAGGATTAACAACAACTATTATTAGACCAAAATCATTTATTGGTCCTGAAAGACTTGGAGTTTTTGCAATGTTTTATGATTGGGCTAATGATGGAAGAGGATTTCCAATGATTGGTAGTGGAAACAACAGATATCAACTTCTAGACGTAGATGATTTATGTGATGCAATTTTATTGTCAATGACTCTTCCAAAATCTAAAGTAAATGATGTATTTAATATTGGAGCAAGTGATTACACAACAATGAAAGAAGATTATCAGGCAGTACTTGATTATGCTGGATACGGAAAAAAGATAAAAGGATTTCCCGCAGTTCCAGTTATATTTGGATTAAGAGTATTGGAATTCTTACACTTATCTCCGTTATATAAATGGGTATATGAAACAGCAAGTAAAGATAGTTTTGTATCAATAGAAAAAGCAAGAAAAAAATTATGTTATAATCCTAAATATTCAAATAAGGATGCTTTATTAAGAAATTATAAATGGTATTTAAAAAATCTAAAAAACTTTAAAAATACAAGTGGTGTAAGCCATAGAGTGCCATGGAAACAAGGAATCTTAGGAGTAGTTAAAAAGTTCTTTTAACTACTTTTTATTTTACTTTTTCTTTGATATAATATTTAAAGGTGAAGTATATGAATAACTTTATTAACAATTTAAAACAAAAGAACTTTTTTTTCTTTTTTTTCATGGCTATTTTAGTATTTTTTTTCTTTTATAAACTAAGTCCGTTCGATTCAATGAATTCTTATACATTAACATATTACGCTATTAATTATGATAATGGTTTAATATCTAGAGGATTAATAGGGGAAATATTTTTATTACTGGGTTTAACTACAAAAACAGAAGTAGTAATTGCCAATATATTTATAATATTTAGTTTAATGTTCTTTATTAGTTATGTATTAAACATGTTAGTAAAAAAATATAACAATTATTTTATTTTAATAGCATTATTATTTATTATAAATACCGGATCATTTACTTTTATGTATAGTTATCTTGAATTAGGTAGATTAGATATTTACATTTATATATTGGGAATACTTTCTTTATTATGTATTAATAAAAAGAAATTATTTTTAATTCCAATATTTAGTATAATTGGTATGTTAATACATGAAAGTTATTTAATTTGGCTTTCTCCAATGATTTGTATGGTATTGTTATATGAATATAGTAATACAAAAGAAAAAAATTATTTAAAAACATTTATTATTAATATTATTGTATTGCTTTCTATGTTTATTGTTGTTAGATTTATAATCTTTACACCTAACTTTAATAGTAGCAATGAATTTATAAATTATTTAAATATTAAATCTTCTTTAGATATCGATCCTGCTGTAATAAATGATTATTATTATTCAACCTCACAAGGAAACAGGGAATTAATAAAAACATATACAGCAGAACAAAATATTTTAGACTATATTATAGCTATAGTTGGTTATATATTAATTATTATTATTGGTTTAAAAACATGTTTTATAAAATTATATAAAAAATCAAAAAATAAACTTATTTTTATATTAATGATGCTTTCAACAGTATCTCCATCCATACTATTTTTCATACTATGTGATTATGGTAGATGGTATATGTTTCTTATTAATACATTTTTATTATTAATGATGTATTTATTCTTTGCTAATAAAGATAATAAAAAGATTACTAAACAAAAAGTATTGTTAAGTATAATAATGAGTATTGTTTTACTAATAATGATTACTATTGTGTTTTTTCCAGAGAGAAATTTTCATCTTATAAAATATGGAAAAACTGATACAATGCTAAATATAGTTGGGCAAATAACAAAGTAATGAAAGATAGGTAAATAATGAAAAAAGCAGTAAATAAATTTAAACAAAAAAAATTAGATTATAAAATATTAGTTGTATTATTTATAACATTTATAATAACAATAATTATTGGTATGTGGTTAGGCGATGACGCTTTTATATCATTTAGAACTGTAAAAAACTTTATTAATGGTGATGGGCTTACTTGGAATACATTTGAAAGAGTACAGGCATTTACAAATCCATTACAAGTACTTATACTAAGTGGGTTATGTATATTTACAAAAGAACTTATTTTTACATCTATTATATTTAATTTGATTGCGAGTATAATTGCTGTATATTTGTTATTGTTTAAAATATCAAAAAACCATAAAATATCTATAATTATAATAATACTTATATTAATGAGTAAATCATTTTTAGCATTTACAACTTCTGGTTTAGAAACATCATTAACATTTTTGTTATTAAGTATTTTTTATTATATATTCTTTAAATATAAAACATATGATAAAAAAAGACTATTATTATTAGGATTTATTGCATCTTTATTATTACTAAATAGAATGGATTCAATTCTTTTAGTATTGCCATCTTTAATTTATGCATTTTTTGTAAAAAAAGACAAACAAACAAGCATTATTAAAAGTATATCAATTGGTTTGTTAAGTATAATTCCATTTATTGCTTGGGAAATATTTTCATTTATATATTATGGATTCTTTTTTCCAAATACAATGTATGCTAAAACAAATTTAGATTTTCCTCAAATTGAATTAATAATAAATGGATTAAAATATATACATGCAAATCTAATATTAGACTTTATTACAGCTATTATTCCTATAATAGCAATTATATTATTATTTACAAATCAAATTGAAAATAAAATAAAATATTTATCATTAGGAATACTATTATCAATAATTTATATTATATATGTTGGTGGAGATTTTATGTTAGCAAGATTTTTAACTCCTGCTTTCTTAGTATCACTAATAGTATTATCACAAATTAAAATAAAAAAATCATCAAGCAATAGAAAAAAATATATTTTATTGATATTAATAATAATATCTGTCTTTTCAATAACACACACATATAGTATTAATAGAAATACTTTCGGATTATCAATGTTTGATAAATCAATTAATAAAGTATTAGATGAACAAGCTTTTTATTATAATTACACAAGCCCAATAAGAGGAGCAAATGATAATAATATTTACGATAACATGGATCCATTTAAAGAAAAAAAATATAATAATGTTTGGATAGCATATACAGTTGGAGTTTTAGGTTATTATTCACCAAAAGATATTATAATAATTGATGACTATGCTTTAACAGATCCATTGTTATCTAGAATGCCTACAAAGCTAGTTGAATTAGAAAGAATTGGTCATAATGAAAGAATTATTCCCAAAGGATATGCTAAATCATTAAAAATAAATAAAAATGTTATTGAAGATAAAAGAATAAATGAGTATTATGATAAAATAATAATCATTACAAGAGGCAAAATTTTTACTAAAAAAAGATTTAAAACAATAATTAATTTTAATTTAGGTAAATATGATTATTTAATAAATAATATACAGAGATATGAAATAGAAACTGATTAAGTAATTTTTTAAAATACTAACAAAACAAAATAATTGTCAGATTAAGCATAAAAATGCAAAGTTAAGACATATTTTGTTTTTCTTATGTATTTAATATGTTAAAATAAATGTAGAAGGAGAGGTTTTAATGAAACGTAATATATATGATTTTGATAACGCAATATACAATGGAGATTCTGGATATGATTTTATAAGATATTGTATGGATAAATATCCTGGATTAGTTTATTTTCATTTGTTTAAATCAATTTGGTATTGCATACGTTATGCAGTTAGAAATATTAGTTTTAAGGAATTAAAACAATATGTATTTAGTTTTGTAAATAAAATTGAAGACTTAGATGAACTTATAGAAGATTTTGCAATGATTTATAAAGATAGGATGAAAACATTCTATGTGGATAGAAAAAGAGATGATGACATTATTATTAGTGCTTCACTTGATTTTTATTTAGTTCCTTTATGTAAAAGAATGCAAATAAAAAATGTAATATGTACTAAATATAATGTAAAAACAGGTAAAATCATTGGAGAAAATTGTCATGATGAAGAAAAAGTAAAAAGATTTAGAAAAGAATATAAAAATGTAGAAGTTCAAGAAGCTTATAGTGATAGTTTGTCTGATGTTCCAATGTTAAAACTTGCTAAAGATGCATATATTGTAAAAGGAAAAGAAGTAGAAAGAAGATTATTTAAATAATGAAAAAAACACTTTTAATAGCTGCCGCAGGCATGGGAAATCGTTTTGGTGGATTAAAACAAATACAACCAGTAGGTCCAAATGAAGAAGTAATATTACATTACTCTATATTTGATGCTATTAAAAATGGATTTAATAAAATAGTAATTATAGTAAGAAAAGAAAACTATGAAGTAATAAAAGAAGTGGTTGGAAAAGAAATAGAAAAAATATGTGAAATACATTATATATTTCAAACAAATGATAATATAGAATCATTTGTAGAAATTCCTAAAACTAGAATTAAACCATTTGGTATAGCACACGCAGTATATTGTGCAAAAGACGTGATAAAGGAAAATTTTGGACTAATTAACGCAGATGATTTTTATGGAAAAAATGCATTTAAATTATTAAGTGATGAACTTAATAATTTAGAAGAAAAAGAATTTGTTTCAATAGATTATAAATTAAAAAACACAATTAATTCACCAGAAAAACTTAATAGAGCAAAATGTATTGTTAATGATCAAGATAATATTGAAAAAATACTTGGAATATTTGTTAAAAAAGAAAGAGAAAATTACTATTCATGTTTAGAAAATAAAGATAAATATATTATAGAAGATCCAAATACAATAACATCTATGAACATGTTTGGATTTACACCATATTTATTTGAATATTTAGAAAAAGATATAATAAAATTCTTTAAAAACAACATAAATGAATTAGATAATATTGAATATTCACTTCCTAAAGTAGTAAATAAAATGATTAATGAAGATGCTATTAAAGTAAAATCTATAATGACTGATTCTAAATGGATTGGAATAACATATAAAGAAGATGTTGATAAAGTAAAAAAAGAAATAAAAAAACTTCATGATAACAAAGAATATCCAAACAAACTTTTTTAAAAAAGTTTGAATATTTAATAATTATATTATATACCTAATATAAGAGTTAAAAAACATATGATAAATCTCATATGTTTTTTAATTAAATTTTTTTATAAAAGGAGGAAAAACATGAAAAAAACAAAAATAATATTGTAATATTCGAAGAAGGAGGACTAAAACTTGACGTTAATTTAAATAAAGAAACTGTATGGCTTACCCAAAAACAAATGGCGTTGTTATTTGATAAAGATATAAGGACGATAAATGAACATATTAATAACATTTTCAAAGAAAAAGAACTTGATAATACAGTTAACCAGTTTTTCCGAATAACTGCTTCAGATGGCAAGGAATATCGTACAAAACACTACGATTTAGATATGATAATAAGCGTTGGTTATAGAGTGAAATCTCAAAATGGGGTGTTGTTTAGGAAATGGGCAACAAAAATATTTTAGTAGATTTAGTTATGAATTTCTTAGTAACATAAAAATAGTTTTTTATATTTTATATTTATAAAAAACTTTTTTTATTGTATAATTTATAATAGGTGATAATAGTGAAAAAATATAGTGTAATGGATGGTAATGAAGCTTGTGCAACTGCAGCATATTATTTTACAGAGGTAGCAGGGATTTATCCAATAACTCCAGCATCTCCAATGGCAACTTTATGTGATAAGTTTTCAAGCGAAGGAAAAAAGAATTTATTTGGTGATATTGCTAATGTAATTGAAATGCAAAGTGAAGCAGGAGCATCAGGAGTTTTTCATGGTTCTTTACAAGGAGGAAGTTTAAGTACAACTTTTACAGCTTCTCAAGGACTTTTATTAATGCTCCCAACAATGTACAAAGTAGCTGGAGAAATGCTCCCAGGAGTTATCCATGTAGCTGCTAGAAGCTTATCAACACATGCACTTTCTATTTTTGGTGACCATCAAGATATATATGCAGTTAGATCATCAGGATTTTCTTATATAGCAAGTTCAAATGTTCAAGATGCTTATTATTTAGCGTTGATAACACATCTAAGTGCTCTAAAATCAAGTATACCTTTTTTACACTTCTTTGATGGTTTTAGAACAAGCCATGAACTTAATAAAATTGAAATACTAGAAGATGAAGATATAAATAAATTAATAAACAAAGAAGATATAAAAAAATTCAAAAAAAGAAGTTTAAACATTTCTAAAAATACAACAAGAGGAACATCACAAACAGAAGATATTTACTTTCAAATGACAGAGGCAAGAAATAAATACTATGATGAAATACCAAATATAGTAAAAAAAGAAATGGATAAACTTAATATATTAATGGATACAAACTATAAACCATTTAATTATTATGGTTCGCCAAAAGCAAAAAAAATAATAATCGCTATGGGAAGTGTTTGTGAAACAATAAAAGAATATGTAAAACAAAGCAATGAAGAAATAGGTTTTATAGAAGTTCATTTATATAGACCATTTAGTGTAAAATATCTTCTTGATGTACTTCCTAAAACTGTTAGGAAAATAGCGGTAATAGATAGAACAAAAGAACCAGGCAGTGAAGGAGAACCATTATATTTAGATGTTAAAAGTGCTCTTAGTGAAAAAAATATAGAAGTAATTGGTGGAAGGTATGGACTTTCTAGTAAAAATACAACACCAGCTTTAATAAAATCAGTTTTTGATAACTTAGATAAACAAATACCAATTAATAGATTTACAGTTGGAATAATTGATGATGTTACTAATTTAAGTTTAAAAGAAACAAAATATAAATTAAATAAAAAATATAAAGAAATAAAAGTATACGCATTTGGATCAGATGGAATGGTAAGCGGATGCAAAAACTTATTAAAAGTAATTGCAAAAGATAACTTTATTCAAGGATATTTTGAATATGATTCAAAAAAATCTTCAGGAGTAACAATAAGTCATCTAAGAATAGATAACGAACAAATAAAAGCACCATACTATACAACAGAACCAAGTTTAGTAGTAGTAACAAAAGAAGACTATTTAAACTTTTATGATGTATTAGAAGGCATTAAACCAAATGGAATATTTGTACTAAATTCTGATAAAACAGATATAGAACTAAATAATATTATTCCTAATAAAATAAAAGAAGAAATCCAAAACAAAAATATTAAATTCTTTGTCACTTCAGCAGACGCTCTTGCTAAAAAACATGGATTAAAAGGAAAAATAAGTTCAATAATAACTACCTATATGTTAAAAATGTTAGGTTGTAGTATAGATAACTTAGAAGAATATAAAAAAATATTAACAAAAACTTATAGTGACAAAGGACAAAATGTAATAGATGCTAACATAAACTTAGTAGATGAAGCAACTGATTATATAAGAGAATTTAATAAAAGTAGGTTTACTTTTAAAGAGGAAATAGCACCAAAAGACAAAACTATAACAGATATTATGTTAAAAAGAAGAGGGGATTTATTACCAGTAAGTAATTTTATCGAAAACGCAGATGGAACATTTGAAGGAGGAACAAGCAAAAGTGATAAAAGAAAACTTTCCTCACTAGTTCCTAAATGGAATAAAGACAATTGCATAGAATGTAATAACTGTTCAATAGTATGTCCACATGCAGTTATAAGAGCACACTCAATAAAAAATAAAGATTTAAGTAATTATAAATTAAGTGATGAATTCACTATTCCATCATCAGGAGAAGTAGATAAAAGTTTTTATATAAGTGTAAGCGAAACAAACTGTACTGGATGTGGATTGTGCATGGCTGCATGCCCTGGAAAAAATGAAAAAAAAGCATTATCTATGGGAACATATGATAAACAACTAGATAAAATAAGTGATTTATTAAATGAAAAACATATAAATGAAACAGACTTTAATAAATATACTATTAAAGGATTAGGTTTTAAAAAACCATATTTTGAATTTCCAGGCGCATGTGCTGGATGTGGAGAAACATCTTATTTAAAAATTCTAACTCAACTATATAAAGATGAATTAATAATATCAAATGCAACTGGTTGTAGTTCAATATACGGAGCAAGTCTTCCAAGTACACCATATAAAATTCCTTGGATAAATTCACTTTTTGAGGATAACGCAGAAGTTGGATTAGGACTTTATTCTTCATATGAAAAAAACAAAGAAAAAATAAAACAAATAATGTATAAAACAAAAGATGAAGTACATAAATCAGTAAAAGATATTTATAAAAAATGGATTACTAACATGGACGACTATGATATAACAAGAGAAGTTTATGAAGAACTAAAAGAAAAAAGTATACCAAAAGAACTAAACGAATTATATGAATACATACCATCTAAAAAAATATGGATAGTAGGTGGAGATGGATGGGCATATGATATTGGATATGGTGGACTTGATCATGTGCTTCATACAAATAGCAATGTAAAAGTGTTAGTATTAGATAGTGAAGTTTATTCTAATACTGGTGGTCAAGCAAGTAAATCAACAAAAGCATCAGCAATCGCAGAGTTCACATCAAATGGAAAGAAAACAAACAAAAAAGATTTATTTAGAATGCTTATGGCAATACCAAATGTATATGTAGCATCAGTTAGTTTAAAAGCAAGTCCAACTCAAACATTAAAAGCATTCAAAGAAGCAAATGAACATGTTGGACCAAGCGTTATAATCGCATATAGTCCCTGTATAGCACATGGAATAAAAGGAGGATTATCTTCTTCAACAGAAGAAGAAAAACTACTTGTAGAAACAGGTTATAATATATTAATGAGATATAAACCAAACGATGGGTTATATATTGATTCAAAAGAACCAGATTTTTCAAAGTATGAAGAAGTATTTAAAAAAGAATTAAGATATAAAAATTTAGAAGAATTAAATGCAAAAGAATATAATGAATTATATAATAAAAATATAGACTTTGCTAAAAAAAGATTTGAATATTATAAAACACAAAAAAAGGAAATAGAATAAAATCTATTTCCTTTTTTGTTATTATTTCATAAAAAATGGACTGTCACCCCCTGATGACAGTCCGGAAAAAAGAATAAAAAGGGGTTGGCTAGTGTGATACTAGCACCAATTCGCCTAAATGTGAATTGGTAAGTCTATATACTATACTAATTAAAGGTATTTGTCAACAACTTTTTAAAGTTTTTTTTAATAAAATAAATAGTGATTTTTTAGTACTTTTGTGTTAAAATATACCAAGAGAAAAAGAGGAGAATTTTATGCTTAAGTTAAGTTTAATAAAAGGTATAGGACCAAGATATTTAAAATGTCTTAATAATTTAAATATAAATAATGTTGAAGACTTAATCCAATATTATCCTTATAAATATAATTTTTTAAGTGTTAAAAATATACATGAAATAGATGAAAATGAAACTGTATTCTTAGAGGGTATTGTAGAAAACAATCCAATATTAAGAAGATTTAATAGAAAAATGACTTCATTAAATTTTAGAATGAATATAAATAATAAAGTAATAGGTGTTGTTATTTTTAATAGAGGATTTTTAAAAGATAAAATTAGTCCTGGTTCTTTTTTAACAGTATGTGGAAAATACAACAAACTTAAAAATACATTTGTAGCAAGTGATATTAAATTTATAAAATTTGAAAAAGAAGAATATGATCCTATATATCATTTAACTAATGGACTTAATAGTGGTATATTAAAAAAACTAATAAATGAATCATTAGAATATAAAGAAGAAATACCATCTTTAATACCTTCATATTTAGAAGAAAAATATTTATTTATTGATAAAGCTGATTCTCTAGTAAAAATACATAAACCAAATAATAAAAAAGATATTAAAGATGCTAAACTAAGATTAATATATGAAGAGTTATTTTCATTTATGTTTAAAATAAATTATTTTAAATATACAAATAATGAAAGAAAAAGAAAAATAAAAACATTTGATAAAGAAAAAATAATTAAATTTATTGAAACACTTCCATATGAACTAACTGTTGATCAAAAAAAAGTAATTAAAAAAATAGAAGAAGAGTTTTCTGGAGAAAATATAATTAATAGACTTGTTCAAGGTGATGTAGGTAGTGGTAAAACTATTGTTGCAGTTATAGCTGGTTATATGAATATTTTATCTGGTTATCAAACTGCTTTAATGGCTCCTACAGAGATTTTAGCAATACAACACTATGAAACTATTAAAAACTTGTTTTTAGACACTAGCATTAATATTAAGTGCCTAACAGGAAGTATGAAAACAAGTGAAAAGAAACAAATACAAGAAGAATTAAAATCAGGTAAAATTGATTTTATTATTGGAACCCATGCTTTAATAAGTGAAAAAGTAGAATATAAAAACTTAGGTTTAGTTATTACTGATGAACAACATCGTTTTGGAGTTAATCAAAGAAGTGATTTAAGAAATAAAGGCTTTAAAACTGATATTATATATTTATCTGCAACACCTATACCTAGAACATTTGCTTTAACAATATATGGAGATATGGATATTAGTAATATAAAAACTAAACCTGAGGGAAGAAAAGAAATAAAAACAATAGTAAAAGATGAAACAGAAATAAAAGATATTTTATCTTTAATGATAGAAGAAATAAAAAAAGGAAGACAAATATTTGTTGTAAGTCCTCTGATAGAAGAAAATGAAACATTAGATTTAACAAATGTAAATAAATTAAAAGAGCAACTAGATAACGCTTTTAATAAAAAAGTAAAAACAGAAATAATGCATGGGAAACTAAATAAAGATGATAAAGAAAAAGTAATGAACAACTTTGTAGAAAATAAAACAAAAATTCTTATATCAACAACAGTAATTGAAGTAGGAGTAGATGTTAAAAACGCTACTATGATAGTAGTATTTGATGCACAGAGATTTGGTCTTTCAACATTACATCAATTAAGAGGTAGAATAGGTAGAAATGAATATGATAGTACTTGTATATTAGTAGGTAATGAAAATAATAAAAGATTAAAAGTATTAAAAACAAGTAATGATGGTTTTTATATAACTGAAAAAGATTTTGAACTTCGTGGAGAAGGAGATTTATTTGGTGTAAAACAAAGTGGAGATATGTTATTTAAAATAGCTAATTTACAAAGAGATTTTAAAATTCTTTTACAAACAAAAGAAGATAGTAATAAATTTTTAAAAGATAATATAGGAGATGACTTTAAAAATTATAAAGAATATAGTAATATAATAAAAGAGATTGTTAATTTAGATTAGGAGGAAAATTATGGGAAGAGCATATGAAGTAAGAAAAGCAAGTATTCAAAAAAATGGTTTAGTAAAAGCAAAAGTATATAGTAACTATGCTAAAGAAATATACATAGCTGCTAAAAAAGGAACAGATATTGATACAAATGATGATTTAAAAAGACTTGTAGAAAAAGCAAAAAAAGAACAAGTACCTGGAGAAATAATAAATAGGGCAATTAAAAAAGTTTCATCATCAGCATCAGAAGATTACAAAGAAATAGAATATGAAGGATTTGGTCCTGGAGGAAGTACAGTAATTGTTAAATGCTTAACAGATAATCTTAATAGAAGCAACTCTGATATTAGACCAGCATTTAATAAAACAAATTCAAAAATAGGTGGTATTAATTCAGTTAGTTTTAATTATGATCATTTATGTATTGTTGGAATTAAACAAAAAGATGAAGAAGAAATATTAAACTTAATGATAGAAAATGAAATAGATATAGATGATATAGAAACAGAAGAAGGAATAACTTATATTTATGGTAAACCTAATGACTTATTTAAAATAAAAAAAGCGTTAGAAAATAAATACCCTAATATTGAATATGAAGAAGATGAAATTATAAAAATTGCAAAAGAAAAAATAACATTACAAGGAGAAAATTTAGAAAACTTTAATAAACTAATTAATATGTTAAATGAAGTAGAGGATGTACAAACAGTTTATCATAATGTAGAAAACGCATAATTTACTAAATAAATAAATTGTTGTATAATAAAGTAGGTGATATGTATGAATATAGACGATGTTGAAATGGTTATTTCTGCTGTCAGAATTAGTCAGTATCCAACTGATAATAAAATAGAATTTTTATTAGTTGGAAGAAGTAATGTAGGTAAAAGCAGTTTTATTAATTCGCTAATTAATAGAAAAAACTTTGCTAGAACAAGTTCGAAACCAGGTAAAACACAAACACTAAATTTTTATTTAGTAAATAAAGATTTTTATTTAGTAGATGTTCCTGGATATGGTTATGCTGCTGTAAGTAATAAAAAACAAGAAAAATTTGGTATGATGATAGAAGAATATTTAAAAACAAGACCAAACTTAAAACACGTATTTTTATTAATAGATTACAGACATAAACCAAGTGAAAGTGATTTATTAATGTATGATTTTTTAAAGTATTATAATTTACCAGTAACTATAGTTGCTACTAAATATGATAAAGTAAAAAGAAGTTTAAAAGTAAAACAAGATAAATTAATAAACGATACTTTAGATATCGCTCTAGGGGATGAATTAGTAAACTATTCAACTGTTACAAAAGTAGGAAAAGATAAAATATATGAAATAATAAATAAATATATTGAAGAAAAATAATGGAGAAAAGTATGAAAAATGGATTTACATTAATTGAATTATTAGGTTCAATTATGGTATTAGGAATTATTTTAGGTATTGCAACTACTAGTTATATAGCAGTAAACAATAAACAAAAAAAGAATTTATATGATACAAAAAAAGAAGCAATTATAACTGCTGCTGAACTTTATGCTAGTGATAACAAAGATACACTAGTTTTTCCAAAAGCAATACAAGTAAGTGTTTTACTTGAAAATGATTATTTAGATGGAGATAAAGTAGAAGGAGAGACAAAAAAAATTGTAAATCCTAAAGATAATAGTAGTATGAATAATGATTATATTTGTATAAGAAATAATAATATTATAAAAGCAGAATATGGACCATGTAATTAAAAAGTTATATTTTGATATAACTTTTTTATCTATAAAAGAAAGAGGTGGAGTAAATGAAAAAACCAACTGTATGTTTAGTAGGAAGACCTAACACAGGTAAAAGTACATTATTTAATAAATTAATCGGAAAGAAAGTTTCTATTATAGACGATTTGCCTGGAGTAACAAGAGATAGGATATATGGAAACGTTACATATAAAGATAAAAGTTTTCACTTAATTGATACTGGTGGAATAGATATAGAAAATGAAGACTTTAATCTTGAAGTGAAAACACAAGCAGAAATTGCAATTAATGAAAGTGATATTATAGTGTTTGTTTGTGATGGTAAAGATGGTTTAACAAGTAATGATATAGCGGTTAGAGATATACTTAGAAAGACTAAAAAAGAAGTAATATTAGTTGTTAATAAAATAGATAATAATAATTATAAAAATAATAAATATGATTTTTATAGTTTAGGATTTGAAGATTTTATAGAAATAAGTGCTGAACATAGAACAAACCTTAATGTTTTATTAGATAAAATAATAGAAAACTTTAATGATTTTGAAGAAGAAGAAGAACAAGATATATTAAAATTTAGTGTTATAGGAAGACCAAATGTAGGTAAAAGTAGTTTAGTAAATGCTCTTTTAGATGAAGAAAGAGTAATTGTAAGTGATATCGCAGGCACTACTAGAGATAGTATAGATACAAAGTTTACTTATGACGGAAATGAATATATTTTAATAGATACAGCGGGCATGAGAAAAAAAGGAAGAGTATTTGAATCTATTGAAAGATATAGTTTGATTAGAACATTAAAGGCAATTGATAGAAGCGATGTATGCTTACTTTTAATAGATGTTACAGAAGGAATTGTAGAACATGACAAACATATCGCAGGATATGCTTTAGAAGGAGGGAAAGCCATTGTAATTGTGGTTAATAAATGGGATATGATAGAAGACAAAGAACAAAGTATGAAAAAATGGACAAAAGAGTTAAAAAACAACTTTCAATTTATGCCATGGGCAACAATAGTGTTTTTAAGTGCTAAAACAAAAAAAAGAATACATACATTAATGCCAAATATACTAAAAAGTTACGAAAATACAACAAAAGAAATAAAAACAAGCATATTAAATGACATAATAATTAATGCATATTTGCAAACACCACCACCAACATATAAAAGAAAACAACTAAAAATATACTTTGCACACCCAAGTGGAATAAAACCACCAAGATTTGATATAGAAGTAAATTCAAAAGGATTAATACATTTTTCTTATAGAAGATATATAGAAAATAAAATAAGAGAAAATATAGACTTTTCTGGAACACCAATTATATTAAACTTTAAAAGTAAAGGCGAAAAGTAACAACATAAAACACTCCTCATATAATAATATGAGGAGTGATTATTTTGCCTAAATTTAATGATAATCTTTTTAATAAAATAGAAAAAAAAACAAACGTTAATAAAGAAACAATAGTTTCATTAGCAAGAAAACTACAAAACGGAAACATGAAAAATAAAGAAACACTAAGAGAAGTAATACAAGAATTAAGTGAAATGACTGGAAAAAAAGTTTCAAAAGAACAAGAAGAAAAAATTATATCTTCTGTTATTAATGATAAAGTGCCAAATAACCTAGATAAATACTTATAAAAAAAGCTTCAATTAAGAAGCTTTTTTCATATTTCTAATTTCAGAAGCAGATAATCTAACTTTTTTTCCATCCACTTTAATAGTTTGTAAATTAACTTTTTGTTTCATCTTAGTAGCTTTTAAAGAGTGAGGTCTATTATTACCACTCATATTCTTTTTAGTTGATATATTTTTAGCCATTTTTATACCTCCTTGTTTTTTCATTGCTATACTAATTTACCACAAATATGGGTTTTAGTCAAATAAATTGTTGCTTAATTGATTATTTATTATTACAACTTTGTAAATATTATGCACTTTATTTTATTAAAATCCTATTGTTTAATAAATTATTAAACTAAAAAGTATATATTATTGACTTAAATCAAGTAAAATGATAAATTAGTAATATAAAAGGAGAAATATATGAATAATAATGTTATTAAATATGGATTGGCTTTTTTGATTGGTTTCTTATTATTTCCGATAATTTCAAAAGCGGAATATTTAGATACTATAAATCAATTTTATTATAAAGGATTAACTTTACCTGCGTATAATGGTAATACTTGTAGAATTATTAATAATAATAATCCAACATTTACGAATGAAGAAAAGGCAGCTGCAGTGTCGCCCTTTGAAAAATATAGTAATTTAGATTCACTTGGAAGAAGTGGAGTTGCATATGCAAGTTTAGATGAAACACTAATGCCAACGTGGACAAGAGGAAGTATTTCATCAATTTATCCTACTGGTTGGGTGCAAGCAAGTTATAATATAGTACCCGGAACATATTTATATAATCGTAGTCATTTAATTGGATTTCAACTTACCGGAGTTGATAACGTAAATTTAAAAAAACCTCTGTGTGCAAAGGATCTTATTACAGGGACAAGATATATGAATGTTGGAATTTCTTCAAATGGAATGGTTCAATATGAAAATCAGGTGGCTAATTATATAAAAAATAATCATGGGAAAAATGTGTTATATAGAGTAACTCCAGTATTCACAGGGAATGATTTACTTGCAAAAGGTGTTTTAATGGAAGGAGAATCAGTGGAAGGGACCGGAATTAAATTCTTTGTCTTTTGTTACAACGTTCAACCAGGTGTTTCTATAGATTACACTTCAGGTCAAAGTAAAATTACAGAATCTGTTACAGAAATCCCCGTTAATACCCAAATTCCTGCTGTTGATAAAACGCCTCCATCAGCACCGATATGGTCTAAGGTTAAAACAAAAAAGAAAAGTTTGTATTTGCAATGGAAACCAGTATCAAAAGCAAAAGGTTATCAAATTACTTATCGTAAAATGGGTCCCAATAAATATAAAAATAAATATACCACTAATACAAAAATAACATTAAAAAAACTTGCCTCTAAGAAAAAACATCAGGTTAAAGTTAGAGCGTATAGAATAGTTGATGGTAAAACAATATATGGAAAATACAGTAAAGTAAAAAAAATAAAAGTAAAATAGTTTAATTACTATTTTTTTATTAAAAAAATGTTTTAAAACTTTACCTTGTGTTATAATTTTATTATGGAGGAACATTTTATGAATTATGTAGCACTTAATTTAAAAACAAATTATGAATTATTATCAAGTTTAATTAAATTAGATGATTTAATTTTATTTGCTAAAAAAAATAATTTACTTTCTTTAGCTATTACTGATTCAAATATGTTTGATACAATTAACTTCTATGATAAATGTATAGAAAATAATATAAAACCTATTATTGGAACTAGTTTAGAAATAGATAATATAAAATTTAATATATATGCTACTGATTATAAAGGACTTCAAAACTTATACAAAATAGTAACTGAAAAAAACTTAGGGGAATTATCTTTAGATTATATTAATAATAATAAAGATAATTTAAAATGTATTTTATTTTACGAATCATTAAAGGATTATAAACAAATAAATAATATTTTTAAAAACACATACATTAGTTATAAAAATAATACCGAAAAAACAAATGCATTGTTATTAACAAGAAATATTGTTTATATGAAAGATGTATTATGCTTAATAAAAGAAGACACTGAGTATTTAAATTATCTATATATGATAAAAGATGGTAAAACTATTAACTCAGATAATAATTATAACTTTAATAACTCATACTTTAATTTAGAACTAGATGCTTTTGATATAGAAACTACTAATAAGTTTATAAAAGACATTAATATAGAATTGCCAAAATATGAATTTAAATTACCTATATATTCAAAAGATAGTAACACTTTATTAAGAAGTTTATGTAAAAAAGGTTTAAATAAAAGATTTAATAATAATGTAAAAAGTGAATATGTTCAAAGACTTAAATATGAATTAGAAGTAATAGAAAATATGGGATATGTTGATTACTTTTTAATAGTATACGACTTTATATTATATGCTAAAAAAAATAATATAGTAGTAGGGCCAGGAAGAGGAAGCGCTGCGGGTTCTTTAGTAAGTTACTGTCTTGGAATAACAGAAATAGATCCAATAAAATATAATTTAATATTTGAAAGATTTCTTAATCCTGATAGAGTTAGTATGCCTGATATTGATTGTGACTTTGAATATTTAAGAAGAGATGAAGTAATAGAATATGTTAGAGGGAAATATGGAGAAAAATATGTTGCAAATATAATTACATTTGGAACGCTTCTTCCTAAACAAGTAATTAGAGATGTAGCAAGAGTACTTGAAATTGAAATAAGTGAGTCAGATAAAATAACAAAATTTATTAAAGATAAAGAAACATTAAGTGATTTAATAAATAATAAAAACTTTGTTTCTTTAATAAATAGTAAAAAAGAATATAAACAGTTATTAAAAATATGTTTAAAACTAGAAGGATTAAAAAGACATACAAGCATACATGCAGCAGGTGTTGTTTTAAGTGATAATGAATTAGTAGAAAAAATGCCTTTATATAAAAGTGGAAATAATATACTCACTAGTTTTAGTATGGAATATTTAGAAAGACTAGGGCTATTAAAAATGGACTTTTTAGCACTTAAAAACTTAACTATAATAGATAATGTATTAAAATTAATAGAGGAAAATGAAAATAAAAAAATAAATTTAAGTACAATACCATTTAATGATGAACAAACAATAAAGTTATTTAATAATGTATTAACTGTTGGAATATTTCAACTTGAAAGTAATGGTATGAAAGCATTTTTAAAAAAATTAAAAATTAAAAACTTTAATGATATAGTTGCTGCCTTAGCATTATATAGACCTGGTCCTAGAGATAATATAGATACATATATAAGAAGGAAGGAAGGAAAAGAAAAAATAAATTATTTACTTCCTGAACTTGAAGAAATATTAAAAGATACATATGGAATAATAATATATCAAGAACAAATATTAGAAATACTTAGAAAAATAGGCGGATATACTTACTCAGAGGCTGATAATATAAGAAGAGCTATGAGCAAAAAGAAAGAAAGTGTTATTCTTAGCGAAAAAGAAAACTTTGTAAATAGATGTATAAAAAAAGATATTCAAAAAGAAAAAGCAATTCGCTTATATGACTTAATTTTAAAATTCGCAGGCTATGGTTTTAATAAAAGTCATGCTGTAAGTTATGCAGTAATAAGTTATTATATGGCTTATTTAAAAGTACATTACAAAAGTTATTATATGGCTAATTTATTAAATAACGCAGTAGGTAGTACTATAAAAACAAAGGAATATATAGATGAAGCTAAAATATTAAAGCTTAATATAATAAAACCAAATATAAATAAAAGCAACCTAAACTATACAGTTGAGGGAAATGATATAATATGTCCATTATCAATTATAAAAAATGTAGGAATAGAAGCTAATAAATTAATAATTGAACAAAGAAAAAACGGATTATATACAGACTACGCAGATTTTATATCAAGAGTCTATGGAAAAAGTGTAAATAAAAAAACAATTGAAAGTATAATTGACTCATCTTCATTAGATTTATTTGGATATACAAAAAAAACTTTATATGAAAGTATAGATGAAATGATAAACTATGCTGAATTAGTAAAAGATATTGATCAAAATTTAATATTAAAACCAGAAATAAAACAAGTAGATGAATATCCAATAGAAGAATTAATGAATAAAGAATATGAATTATATGGTTTTTATTTAAGTACTCATCCAGTTACTAAATATAAAAGAGATGGTTTTGTTTTATTAAAAGATATTGAAAACTATTTTGATAAAATAGTAAATGTTATAGTATTTGTAGATAATGTAAAATCAATAAATACAAAAAATAACAAAAGAATGTCATTTCTAACAGTAAGTGATGAATATAAAAATATAGAATGTGTATTATTTCCAGATGTTTATGAAAAAAATAAAGATATTAAAAAAGGAAATATATTAAAACTAACTGCTAAAGTTGAAAAAAGAATGGATACTTATCAGTTAATAATTAATAATATAGTAATTATAAAATAAATCATCATAAAAGTGATGATTTTATTCTAATATTATTTTTTTTATGATATAATGAATTAAGAGTAGGTGAAGTAAATGAAACAAAGAGTTATAAGTGCTATTGTAGCATTGATAATACTTGTACCAATAATTTTTATAGGAGGAATCGTATTTAAACTTGCAGTAGCAGCAATAGGTCTTATAGGTTACTGGGAAATATCTAGATTAAAAGATAAAGAAAAGAAAACACCATTATTAATTAGAATAGTTGGAATGATTTCAATGCTAGCCTTAATTTTAACAGCTGGATCTGGTGATGGTTTTGTAATTGATTATAGAGTGATAACATTAATATTGTTTTTAATATTATTACCACTTGTGTTTTATCACAATAATAAAAGATATAATATCTCAGATGCTTTATTTATAATTGGAGTTATATTCTTTTTAGGGACTGCATTTAATTATTTAATTGTAGTAAGAGAATTTGATTTAAATTATTTAATATTCTTATTATTATTAACAATGTTTACTGATATTTTTGCATATGTTACTGGTCGATTAATAGGGAAACATAAAATGGTTCCTAGTATATCTCCTAATAAAACATGGGAAGGTTTTTTAGGAGGAACTATTTTAGGTGTATTTATAAGTACAGTTTTTTATATAACAGCATTTAGTTTTACTGGAAATATATTTATTTTAATAGCAATTGTTACTTTATTAAGTATAGTTGGTCAAATGGGAGATTTAGTATTCTCTTCAATTAAGAGATATTACAATACAAAAGATTTTTCAAATATTATGCCAGGACATGGGGGAGCATTAGATAGATTAGATAGCATATTATTTGTTATGCTAGCATTTAGTTTTGTATCATACTTTTTATAAGGGGATAATTTATGAATTTTATAATAACATTAATAATTTTATTTGTAATTTTAGGAATCTTAATATCTATACATGAGTTTGGACATTTTTTAGTTGCTAAAAAAAGAGGAATATATGTATATGAATTTTGTTTAGGAATGGGTCCTAAAATATTTTCTTTTAAAAGAAAGAATGATGAAACAGAATACACATTAAGACTGTTTGCTGTTGGAGGATATGTTTCAATGGCTAATGAAAGAGGAACTAATACTAAGTTAAAAAAGAATCAAATACTAGAGAATAAAACATTTATTGAAAAAATAGTTGTTTTACTAGCAGGTATTGTAATGAATCTTATTTTAGCATTATTAATTCTTTTCGCAAGTGGATTAATATTTGGTTCTCCAGAAACAAAACCTGTTGTTGGTAGTGTATTAAAAGATTATCCAGCATATGTTGCTGGAATCAAAAAAAATGATTTAATATTAAGCATAGATAATAAAAAAATATCTTCTTGGGATGAAATAGTACTAGAACTTAATGTAAAAAATGTAAAAAAGAACTATTTATTTGAAATACAAAGAGAAGATGGAACAACTGAATATACAAATGTTTATCCAAAAAAAATAAAAAAAGATGGAGATGAAAAATATGTATTCGGAATCTCTGTTAGCACAAAAAAAGAATACGGTGTTATTCCTGCTTTAGAATATACCGGAACAAAATTTGTTAGCATGATTAATTCAATTGGAGATATATTAGAGAAATTATTCACAGGAAAAGTTGCTATGAATAAACTTAGTGGACCTGTTGGAATGTTTTCTGTAATTGATAATGTAAAAGCAAGTGGAATGGAAAGTTTATTATATTTAATAGCGTTTTTGAGTGTTAATGTTGCTATTATTAATTTGATACCAATCCCAGTATTTGACGGTGGTAGAATTTTACTCATAATAATTGAAAAGATAAAAGGCTCTAAAATTAATCCTAACATTGAAAGTTTTCTTAATGCATTTGGATTTTTATTACTTATATTATTAATGTTGTTTGTAACTTATAATGATATACTCAATTTGTTTTGACAAACTAATACTTATAATATAAAATAATATTATGGAGGATGATATGATGAAAAATAGTTTTTATTATAACAAAAAAATACTTGATTATTGTCCTAATTTTAATAAGATTATTGATTGTGATTTTTATGAAGGAGACAACATAACAAATAGACTTATTAAGATATATGAAGAATTTGTTTTTAATGTTGACTTAAATGATAAAACACAAATAGAACAATTAAAAAAGATAGATGAATTATTAAAAAAATATATGGATGATTTTCACTTTAGAGGTGAAATAAAAAAAGAAATCATACATATAAAAGTATCATCTGATGTAAAAAATGTTATTAATTATGTTGTTAATAAATTAATAGAATTATTTAACAAATATACAGAAGGTTACACAAGAAATATTTATATTCCTAGATGGATTTAAAATAATACTTGAAAAAGTGTTATTTTTTTGTTAATATTAAGTAGCACATGGCGGTGTAGCTCAACTGGCTAGAGTGCACGGTTCATACCCGTGAGGTTGAGAGTTCAAGTCTCTCCGCCGCTACCAATTCAAATTAAGAATTTTACAATTCTTTTTTTATTTGATTTATAAAGTATTTAATAATATAATATAATTGAGGAGAATTATATGGAAAATAGAGAAAAAAATATCTACATAAAAATAAAACCTGATAAATATACTTTAGAAGAAGCACAATTACATAATATTATTGGCAATAAACTATCTAAAGGAGAAAAATATAAAGTAAAAATCCCAGGAGATATAAATACTGAACATATGGATGAATTTTTAATATGCATTAAAGATAAAAATGGTAGTTTAACATTACAAAATATAAACTATTATAATGTAGAAACATTTAATGAATTTTCCATGTTAAACGTTACAGATGAAGAATTAAAAGAAAAATTTATTACATTATATGATTTTATTAAAACATCTGAATTTGTTGGTAAATGGGGAAGAATAATGGACCCTGATACTGATTTTCAAACAGCAATAACTGATTATAGAATTGATAGAGATTTACCAATAGTATTATATGAAGGAGATACACATGTTATAATTCTTCAACGAAAAGATGAAGAAGAATTTAGTTTAACTGATTATTATCAAATAAAAATAATTAATAAAATAAAATATCCAAAGTTGGAATATAGTGATATTACTCAAGAAGAAAAAAATAGAAGACCTGGACTTGAAGAGTTTTTAGAAGAATATAAGTATAAAGATGTATTTTGTAAAGAACTTTATGAAAAGTTTTATAATAAATCAAAAATGACTAGGTAAGTTTTACTTGTGTATTAGAGTTGTATTTGCTATAATATATTAAGCAACGAAGAGTGGGAGTTTCCCACTCTTTAAATTTTGTTAGGAGGTGTTTTAAATTAAAACAGAATTGGAAAAAATAAAAGCTGAGATAAAAGAACCTCTTCTAAAAGAAAATATAGAAGTAGATGATATTTATTTTGGAGAAGAAGATGGGCAAAGGACATTATTTATTGTAGTAAATAGTGATGTTGTTGATTTAAAAATGACAGTAAAAGCAACTAAAATAATTAATCCAATAATTGATAAATTAGATTTAATTAAAGAAGAATATGTTTTAGATGTATCAGGAAAGGTAAGTGGAAATAATGAACGCTAGTGAATTTAAAAAAGCGCTTGATTTTATAGTAGAAGAAAAGGGGATTGACCAAAATATAGTAGTTGATGCAATGCAAGCAGCACTTGCAACTGCATATAAAAAGAATTTTGGGGAAAATGCTGATGTTAAAGTAGATGTTGATGTTAAAACTGGAAATATTAAAATATTTAAAGTATACACAGTATTATCTGAAGAACCAGATGAAGAAAGTGAAATAAAAACATATCTTTTACTAGATGAAGCAAAAGAAAAAGATAAAAAAATAAAAGTAGGAGATACTATTTTAGAAGAAGTTACTCCAAAAGACTTTGGAAGAGTTGCTGCAGGAGCAGCTAAACAAGTTGTTATGCAAAAGATTAGAGAAGCTGAAAGAGAAAACGTCATGAATGAATTTAGTGATAAAGAAAATGAAATGATGGTAGGTTTTCTTGCAATGGAAGATGCAAGAAATTATTATGTAGATTTAGGTAAAACAAGAGCAATACTTCCTAAAACAGAAATAATACCAGGTGAAAAATTAAGAATGGGTACTAGTATTAAAGTATATATTACTAAAGTTGAAAGTACTACAAAAGGGCCTCTTATTTTAGTTAGTCGTAAACATTTTGGATTTGTAAAAAGACTATTTGAAATTGAAATACCAGAATTTAAAGAAGGTATTTTATTAATGCATGGAGTTGCTCGTGAAGCTGGAGTAAGAAGTAAAGTTTCAATTTCATCAACTGATTCAAAAATTGATCCTATAGGAGCATGTATTGGAGAAAAAGGATCTCGTATCGCAAATATAATAAAGGAATTAAATGGAGAAAAAGTAGATTTAATTCTTTATAATGATGATATAGAACAATATATAAAAAATGCATTAAGTCCTGCTAAAAACTTAATAATTAATTTAGTTTCAGAAAAAGACCATGAAGTTCTTGCTATTGCGGATGAAGAAAATCTAAGTTTAGCAATAGGAAAAAAAGGAATAAATATAAAACTTGCTAGTAGACTTACTAAACATCAAATCAATATAAAAACAATGAAAGAAATAAACGAAGAAATAAATGAAAAATAAAAAAATTCCAATGAGAACTTGTGTGGTAACAAAGGAAAAATTTGAAAAGAAAGAATTAATTAGAATATTAAGAACTCCAGATGGAGAAATAGTAATTGATGAAACTGGAAAGCAAAACGGTAGAGGATGTTATTTAAAAAAAGAAGAAAGTGTAATAAATAAAGCAAAAAAAACTAAAATATTAGAAAGATATTTAGAAAAACAAATACCAGATGATATTTATAATAAGTTATTAGATTTAATAAAATAGAAATAGAGGTGATATTATGATGAATGTTAAAGAATATTCAATAGAAATGAATGTATCAGTAGAAGAAATATTAAAAAAAGCAAAAGAATTTGATATAAATGTTAATAATGAAAATGATATTCTTGAAGATGAAGACATTATTATATTAGATAATTGTTTTAATGAAACATTAGCAAATAATAATGAAGAATACGACCAAGAAGATGAGCTTGATGAAAGAGCTGAAAGTTTAATAGAAGAAAATGATATAGAATCTGAAGATGTTAATGTTCAAAAAATAAAAAAGAAACCAGAAAAGAAAATAGAAGTTGAAAAAACTGATAGTAATGAAAAATACTTAAAAGAAAAGAAAGCTCAATATAAAAAGAAAACAAAACTTCAAAGTAATAAAAAAGAAGTAGATAAAAATAGTATTATTTATAAAGATGGTATGAGTGTTAAAGAATTAGCTCAAGAATTAAACATTACAGACACAGAAATTATTCAAAAATTAATGTCTTTAGGTTTAATGATATCAATAAATGAAAGTATTGATTTTGACACTGCAAGTATTATATGTCTAGAATATAAAAAGAATCTTAGTAAAGAAAGTGCATCAGACATAAGTAATTTTGAAGAATATGAAGTAAAAGAAAATGAAAAAGATTTAATACAAAGAGCTCCAGTTATAACAATTATGGGACATGTAGATCATGGTAAAACAACTTTACTTGATTACATAAGAAAGTCACATGTAGTAAGTGGAGAAGCAGGTGGAATAACTCAACATATAGGAGCATATCAAGTAGAATATGAAGGTAAAAGAATTACTTTTATAGATACACCAGGTCATGCTGCATTTACGGAAATGAGAGCAAGAGGAGCAAGTGTTACAGATATAGTAATTATAATTGTTGCAGCAGATGATGGAGTGATGCCTCAAACAAAAGAAGCAATAGAACACTCAAAAGCAGCAGGAGTTCCAATTGTAGTAGCAGTAAACAAAATTGATAAACCAGGCGCACAAGTTGATAAAATAATGAGTGAATTAAGTGAATTAGGTCTTACACCAGAAGAATGGGGCGGAGATACAATATTTGTTAAAGTAAGTGCTCACACAGGAGAAGGAGTAGTACTTTTATTAGAAAACTTACTTGCATTATCAGAAATGTTAGAATTAAAAGCGAATCCTAATAAATATGCAATGGGAACAGTAATTGAATCAAGGCACGATAAAAGTGTTGGAGGAATAACTACACTACTTATTCAAAATGGAACACTTCGTATTGGAGATCCAATAGTAGTAGGTAGTACACATGGTAAAGTAAGAACATTAAAAGATTCAAATGGAAAAAATATAGTATCTGCTATACCATCTACACCTGTTGAAATTACAGGGCTAAATGAAATACCAGTAGCTGGAGATAGATTTATGGCATTTGAAGATGAAAAAGAAGCCAAGAAGATTGCTGAAAAAAGAAAAGAAAAAGAAAAGAAAAAAAGATTTGTTAAAAAAGCACTAAGTTTAGATGAAATATTTGATTCTATAAAAGAAGGAAGAAAAGAAATAAACATTGTGTTAAAAGCAGACGTTAAAGGTAGTGAAGAAGCTGTTAAAAACTCGCTTGAAAAGATTGAAGTTGAAGGAGTTAGAGTAAATATTATTCGTAGTGGCATAGGAGCTATTACTGAAAGTGATATAGTACTTGCTAATGCTAGTGAAGCGATTGTTATTGGATTTAATGTAATACCTGATAGCAAAACAAAGGAAATAGCAAAAGAATATGATGTTGACATTAGACTTTATAATATAATTTATAAACTTGTTGAAGAAATTGAACTTGCTATGAAAGGATTATTAGATCCAGAATATGAAGAAGAAATAACTGGAGAAGTTGAAGTTAGAAAACTTTATAAATTTTCTAAAGTTGGAACTATTGCAGGCTGCCATGTAGTGAGTGGTATTGTAAAAAGAGATTCTTTAGCAAGAGTAATAAGAGATTCGATAGTATTATTTGATGGTAAAATAAATTCACTTCAAAAAGAAAAAGACAGTGTAAAAGAAGTTAAAAACGGATTTGATTGCGGTATTACAGTCGAAAATTACTCAGATATAAGAGAAGGAGATATTATACAAGCATACGAAATGAAAGAAGTGAAAAGAGTATGAGTATAAAATCAGAAAGAGTATCTTCTGAAATATTAAAAGAACTTGGTAATATTATTTTAACTGAGAGTACAGATAAAAGTTTTAAAAACGTTTCATTTACAGAAGCAGAAGTAACAAATGATTTAAGCAATGCTAAAATATATTTTGTATGTTTAAATGAAGAAGAAAAAGAGGCTATAGAAAAAGATTTAAATGAAGCACAAGCTTTTTTTAAAAAGTTTTTATCTCAAAAATTAGATGTTAGACAAATACCAGATTTAAAGTTTATATATGATGATACGCTTCAATATGCACAAAATATAGAAAAAATTATTGAACAAATAAATAATAAGTAAAAACAATATATTATGTTAAGAAACTAACTAAACAATATATTGTTTTTTTCTTGATAAAAACAATATATTAATGTATAATTATTTTTAGAATAGAGAATAATTTGGGTGAAGCAAATGAGGATATTATTAATAAAACAAAATGAATTAAAAGTATTAACATTACCTATAAATCCAATTGGTAGTTATTGGGTTGAGGATAGCAATAGTCTTAATAAAAAAATTAATTTAGTTAACATTCACGAAGCAAATGGAAAATGGGAAATATCTAGTAATTTAGATACCAAATTATTTGTAGACGGAGTTGAAAAAACTGAATGTATTTTAAGTGAAAATACATTTTATTCAATTAAAGAAAACTATGCAGAAAATTATCAATTATTATATTGTGATGAAGTATATAATAGTAATATAAAAAAATATATGATTAATTCTGACATAGAAATAACTATAGGTAATAGTCCTTCTAATTTAATTAATTATACATGTAAGTATGTTAAACCTCAACATGCTAAATTAATATATAAATATAAAGAAAAAAAATGGAGTATTGTAACTAGTAATTTAGTTTATGTAAATAATCAAAAAGTTGAAAATGAAGATATAAATCATGGAGACGTTATATTTATTATGGGTCTTAGAATTATTGTTAATGGGCCTTATATAATGGTAAATAATCCATCAAATAAAGTAGTTGTTGATAAAACATTATCATTAGTATTAAATGAAAAATTAAACTATCCAACAGCTATTGTTAAAAGTGATGATGATAAAGAAGTTAAAGTGTTTGATAAAAAAGACTATTTTTTTAGAGCACCTAGATTTAGAACGGTTTTAGAAAAAGAAGAAGTAGTTATAGATGCTCCACCTGAAAAAGGTAAGCCAGATGAAATGCCATTTATATATACAGTAGGACCTATGGTAACAATGGGAATGACCTCTATGGTTATGGGTATAGTAGCACTTAATGGAGTGCTAAATGGAACACAAACACTTAGTAGTGCTATGCCATCTTTAGTTATTGCTTTTGCTATGCTTTTAACTATGATTCTTTGGCCTGTACTTTCTAAACAATGGCAAAAGAAACAAGAAAAGAAAAAAGAAAAATTAAGGCAAGAAAGATATTCAAAATATATAGATTCTAAAAAAATAGAAATTACAAGTATAATAGCAAAACAAAAACAAATCATTATTGAAAATAATTTACCTATTGGTAAATGTAAAGAAATAATAGAATTAAAAGGAAGAAATTTATGGGAAAGAAAAGTTGAACATGATGACTTTCTTGAAATTAGAATAGGTATTGGTAATAGAGAACCAGAAATAGATTTAAAGTATCCTGATAAGCATTTCGAGTTAGAAGAGGATAATCTTAAACAAATGGTACAACATCTTGGAGATGAGGTTAAATTAATTCATGATGTTCCTGTGACTGTAAAACTTACTGACAAATATATAAGTGCTATATTTGGAGAACCAAATATTACAAATGAATTTATAAAAGGTTTTTTACTAAAATTAATGACTTTTCAAAGTTATGAAGATGTAAAAATAGTTGTTTTAACAAATGAAAAAAACAAAAACAAATGGGATTATTTAAAAATGAGTCCTTATTGTTGGGATGATGAGAAAAAAATAAGATTCTTTTGTTCAAATTCAGATGATTTGAATCAAATATCAAATTATTTAAAAAGTGTATTAATGGAAAGAAAGTATCCAGATGCAGAAAATATGGATGAAAGTGAAGCTGATTATCATTATTCAAAACCATATTATGTTGTTATAACAGATGATTTTAATTCAATTAGAAATACAGATATTATAAAAGAAATATTAAAACAAAAAATAAATTATGGTTTTAGTTTAATAATAAATGCCGAAAGAATAATAGGTTTACCAAATGAATGTAGTGCATTTATAAACATTGGTCAAAAATCATCTGGTATGTTTGAAAATGATTTAATACTTAATAAACAAAAAGCTTTTTTACAAGATTTAGATTTAAATTTAGATATGAATAAAATAACAGAAATTTTAGCAAATATTCCAATTGAACTTGAACAAGAAAAATATAAATTACCTCAAATGTTAAGTTTCCTAGAAATGTATGATGCTGGTTCTGTTGAACAACTTAATGCTGAAAAAAGATGGGAAACAAATAATCCAATTGCTTCACTTAAGGTACCTGTTGGGAAAGATGAAAATGGAGAATTGTTTAACTTAGACTTACATGAAAAATTCCATGGACCACATGGTTTAATAGCAGGTATGACTGGTAGTGGTAAAAGTGAATTTATAATTACATTTATACTTTCAATGGCAGTTAATTATCATCCAAATGAAGTTGCGTTTGCTCTAATCGACTATAAAGGTGGAGGACTTGCTGGTGCTTTTGAAAATAAAGAAACAAAAATAAGATTACCACACTTAGTAGGTACTATTACCAACTTAGATATTGTTGAAATGAATAGAAGTTTAGCTTCAATTCAAAGTGAATTAAAAAGACGTCAAAGAATATTTAATAAGGCTCGTGAAACATCAGGAGAAAGTACAATAGATATCTATAAATATCAAAAACTATTTAGAGATGGAAAAGTTAAAGAAGCAGTCCCACATTTATTTATTATAAGTGATGAATTTGCAGAATTAAAAACACAACAACCAGAATTTATGGATCAATTAATAAGTACTGCACGTATTGGGCGTAGTTTAGGAGTTCATTTAATTTTAGCAACACAAAAACCATCAGGTGTAGTTGATGATCAAATTTGGAGTAATAGTAAATTTAGAGTATGTTTAAAAGTACAAGATAAAAGTGATAGTGTAGATATGATAAAATGTCCTGATGCTGCTGCTATAAAAGAAGTAGGAAGATTTTATTTACAAGTAGGATATAACGAATTTTTTGCTTTAGGACAATCAGCTTGGTGTGGAGCTCCATACATAAAACAAGATAAATTAAGAAAAAAAATTGATACAGATATTGATGTAATTGATAATGTTGGATTTATTACAAAAAGTATAGAAACATCAAACAAAAAAGAACTTATAGCTTCATATGGAGAACAATTAACAAATATATTAAAATACTTATCCGATATTGCTCAAAAAAACAATATAAATCTTCCAAAATTATGGTTAGATAGTATTCCTGATACTATATATGTAAATAACTTAGTTACAAAATACAGTTATAAACAAATGCCTCATGTAATTAACCCAATAATAGGTGAATATGATGATCCAAATAATCAACAACAACATTTATTAACTATGCCTTTATCAACAGAAGGAAACGCAATTATATATGGTTCAGTTGGAAGTGGTAAAGAAAATCTACTTAATACAATTATTTATTCATGTGTAATGTGTTATACAGTTGATGAAGTAAACATATACATTGTTGATTGTGGAGCAGAAACATTAGTTCAATTTAATAAAATACCTCATGTTGGAGATGTTATATTATCAAATGATGTTGAAAAAATATCAAATCTTTTAAAATTTATACAAAAGAAAATAGAAGAAAGAAAAAAACTATTTACAAACTATGGAGGAAGTTTCCAAAATTACTGTAACAATAGTGGAGAAGTATTACCAACAATACTTATAATAATAAACTATTATGAAGTGTTTTCTGAATTATATCAAGATTATGAAGATACAATTATTAAACTAACTAGAGAAGGATTTAAATATGGAATAATATTTATATTAACAACTAATGGTGTAAGTAATGTAAGATATAAATTAACTCAAAACTTTAAACAAACATTTATGCTTCAATTAAATGATGAATCAGACTATTCTACAGTGCTTGGAAATGTAAGAGGAAAATACCCTTCAAAACTTAAAGGTAGAGGATTAATTAAAAAGGGAGAAATATATGAATTTCAATCAGCTTATATGTGTAATATTGAACAAACAAATGAATTTGTTAAACAATTAGAAAGTTACTTAAATCAAAAATATACACAAACCGCACCAGAAATAAAAATATTACCAGATAGTATTGGAATAGAAGAAATAAAAGAAGAACTAACTAATTTAAGAAACGTTCCAATAGGAATAGAAAAACAAACGTTAGATATATCTACATATAATTTTAAAAGATTCTTTGCAAATATAATTGCTACAAGCAATGTAGATAATATTTCATCATTTATACAAATACTATATAAAGAAATGAAACTATTAAAAGCAAATCTAATTGTAATAGATGCATCAAGTTTACTAGATGATGAACAATATGAAAATTATTATAGTATAGACTTTGATAAAATAGTAACAAATTTAAAACAAATAATAGAAAGTAATACAGAAACTATATGTATAATAGTTGGAATAAATGATTTTATAAATAATTTAACAGAAGAAAACAAAACATTATTTAGTTCATTATTTGAAAATGTAAAAGATATACAAAACTTTAACTTTGTTATCGCAGATGGAGTAGAAAACATAAAAACAATGGCTTTTGAACCATGGATGAAAAAAACATTATCAAATAATAACGCAATATGGTTAGGAGATGGACTTGGAGATCAATTTACAATAAGTACAACAACAAGACCTGCTAAACTTAATGAAGAAAACTCAGAAGATTTTGGGTATGTTATAAAATCAGGTAAACCAGTTATTATAAAAGTAATTGGGGCGAAAGGAAATGATTTAGATGGATAATAAAATATTAATTGAAGTATTTGTTCCTAAGATAGATCAAAAATATGAACTTTTTATACCAATTAACAAAACTGTTTCTGAGGTGACAGATTATTTAAAAAAATTAATAAATGAACTATCAAATGACTACTATCAAATAGAAGAAGATGATAGATTATATAACAGAGAAGACGGAAGTCTTTATGAGTTAAATAAAACTATAAAAGAAACAAATATAAGAAACGCTTCCAAGATAGTATTAGTTTAAGTGTAAAATATTTTACACTTTTGCTTTATCTAAATAAAAATATAGGGTATAATAAAAATGTAAAGTAAAGGTAGGGAGGTGAAATAATGAATATAGATATTGATACTTCAGCAGTAAGACAAAATGCTTCTAAAATAAGTACAGAATCTCAAGATTATCAAAATCACGTTAAAACTGTTTATAGCAAAATAAATGAATTACCTGGTGGATGGGTTGGTGAAGATGCTAGTGCTTATATTGCAAAAGTAGAAAGTTGCAAAGCTGATATTGAAGCTTTAGGACAAGTTATTCAAGAATATTCTGAATATTTAAACAAAGTAGCTAACAATTATGACGAATATGTAGCAAGCGTTAAATCATCAATTGGTTAATAAAAAAAAATAAAAATAAAAAAATATAAATAAAGGAGGTGACACCATGGCAGGAAACATAGGTGTTGATTATGGGAAGATTCAAGATACTTCAAGCGGAATTAAAAATTCAGCTCAAAAAATGAATCAAACATTAAGCGAAGTTAAGGCAAGTATGAATAGTGTAAAAGGAAGTTTTTCATCTGGAGCTGCAGAAACGCTATATGAAAGATTTAATACATTATCAGCAAAATTTCCAGAATTTGTTGAAGCGGTAGAAAGTTACTCTACATTTTTAAATAAATTAGTTACTTCACATCAAGAATTAGATGAAGCAAACAGAAGAGCAGCTTCAAACTTTTAATTAACAAGTTACATACAAATATTTCATTTTTAAAATGAAATATTTATAAATGTATAAAAGAAATTTTATACATTTATAAATATACAATGTGTATAAATTTTTTAGTGGAGGTAATTATGACAGAAGAACAAAAAGATGCAATAGCTTATTCAAATGATCAAGCAAGACTTAGAAGCCAAATTAGAAAACTACATTCTGAAATTGAAAAAAATAAAGAAGCTATTAACATAAAATATCCTACATTAAGAACAAAATTAACAAATATAAAAAGTAATTTAAAAAGCGCTGTTCAACATTTACAATCATCAAAATCAAGTTTTGAAAAAAACTTTATTTTAGGTGGAACTCCAATCGGGAAAAATAGTATACAAAGTGAAATAGATAAAACTAATAAATTATGTAGTCATATAGATACAATTATTTCTGATATAGAACCACATATAAGTTCTTTAAGAAATCAAAATAGAGCAATGAGAGCCGCAATATCAAAAAAAAAGGAACAATTAAAAAAACTAGCTGCGGAAAATAATGGGTAAGAGTGAGTAAAATGAGTGGAAAAACACATATTAATGGAAATAATATAGTAAATACTGCCTTACCTGAAATGGTAAGAGGAATTAATAGCTTAAGAAATGCTTATGATAAAGCCGTATTAATAAAAAGTAGTAGTATTCCAAAAACTTTTAGACACAAAGAATATGTTTTAACTTCATTAGAAAGTGAAATTAAAACAATATTAACTGAAACAAAAAACTTAGAAAGTAAAATAGAAGAAAAAGTAAAAGAAGTAGCTGATTTAAATCAAAAAGATATAAGAGCATTGAATGACAATTTATCAGAAATAAACGCACAATTTGGCTTTGGAAGCGCACATCATGGAGAAAAAAACTATGGAGAAGGAGCACATGCACAAACACTTGGTAATAGAGGAGGACTTAGTAGAGAACAATTAAGCGAAGAAACTCACAAAAGATTTTCTTGGAAAGCATATGCAACTGCCGCTTTTTTTACTTCGCCCATAGATCCAATCGCAATGGCTTTAGGAGGAATTGTAAAAGGCGTTGTAACGGTAGGGAAAGGCATAAAGGTTGCCAGTGGTGTTGTAAAAGCAGGAAGTAAAACAATTGGAAATGCAGCAAAAGGAGCTAGTTGGTATTCTAAATTTGCTCCAGCAATATCAGTTGCATCAAATGTTGGCGAAAAAATAGGTGCAGGAGTATCAAAAGCAGGTTCTACAATTTCAAAACCTGTAATTTCTGCAGCGGGAAAAGTAAAATCAGGTGCTGCAAAAGTAAGTTCTAAATATCATGGAGCAGTTGATAAACTTGTAAAAGTTGGAGATAATTTAATAGCATTTCAAGGGAAATTAGAGAACATTAACGGAGCAAGAATAGCTAACGGTTTTTCAAGCAGAGTAAAAGATTTACGTGATCATGGAAAACATACTTTAAGCACACAAAATGGATACGTAGATTTTGATGCTATTTTTAGAACTGGAAAAAAAGCTTCATCATCTGGAAAAAATTCAAAAATGTATGCAGGAAATGAACGATCTTTTTCTGATGACTTTTTGGAAAATCTACCACCATATAAACCGAATGTTAAAACAAAAACACCTGACAAAATTTCAAAAACACATGGAGGGGATGAACAAACCTTCTCTAATGATTTTTTAGATAACCTATATTCAAAAAATTCAAAAAATAAAAATACTGCTAACGAAAACAATGGTAATTCTAAAAAAATTAAAATAAGCCCTTTTAAGAAAGAGTTAGATGAAATAACCGATAAAATAAGTGATGTTAGAAATAAGTATTATTCTAATGTTTATGAAAATCAGCGCAAAGGACTTGGAAAATGGAAAAATGAACGAACTTTTTCTGATGACTTTTTGGGAAATTTAACAGCATATAAACCGAATGTTAAAACAAAAACACCTGATAAAATTTCAAAAACACATGGAGGGGATGAACAAGCCTTTTCTGATGACTTTTTAGATAACCTATATTCAAAAAATTCAAAAAATAAAAATACTGCTAACGAAA
>CAZSRL010000001.1:23276-29774 GCA_964609615.1 uncultured Muribaculaceae bacterium | reverse complement strand
TAAAATAAGCCCTTTTAAGAAAGAGTTAGATGAAATAACCGATAAAATAAGTGATTTTAGAAACAAGTATTATTCTAATGTTTATGAAAATCAGCGCAAAGAACTTGGAAAATGGAAAAATGGAGTAATTGGAACATTACAAGATATTAAAAAAAACCATGAGAATAGTAGCAAAAAACTTGCAGCAATTGGTAAAAGTGAGAAAACGAATACTCCATCGAAAGTGACCGCTAAGAATTTATATAGCGATGCACAACGAGCAAAAGATCAAGAGGAAGTAAGAAGAGTAATAAATAATACTCCAAGAAATTCTAGCTATGTTGATGCAGTGCACGAAACAATAAAATCAGAAATATATGCAAGATCAGAATATCCAGCCCTTCTAAAAGTTCTTAAAAGAACTTTGGCAGAAAGCAATAAGCTAAAAAGAGATTATAAAGCTGGTAAAATATTATTAAAGGATTACCAATCTTTTATTGATGATACAATACGAGAATTAAGTAAATTAAAATTTAAAACTGCACCTTATGCTCCAACACCAATTGGAAAAAAAGTGGTTAAATCAACAGGAAAATTAGCTACTGGATCATATAGCAAATATATTTATGATTATGGTCCAGGACATTATCCTAAACAAAAATCACTAAGATTTAATCGTTTAGATAATAAAGGTAAAACAAGTAGTGAAATAGCAATTGGACCTACAGCTACAAATAAGAATTTATATAGCGATGCACAACGAGCAAAAGATCAAGAGGAAGTAAGAAGAGTAATAAATAATACTCCAAGAAATTCTAGCTATGTTGATGCAGTGCACGAAACAATAAAATCAGAAATATATGCAAGATCAGAATATCCAGCCCTTCTAAAAGTTCTTAAAAGAACTTTGGCAGAAAGCAATAAGCTAAAAAGAGATTATAAAGCTGGTAAAATATTATTAAAGGATTACCAATCTTTTATTGATGATACAATACGAGAATTAAGTAAATTAAAATTTAAAACTGCACCTTATGCTCCAACACCAATTGGAAAAAAAGTGGTTAAATCAACAGGAAAATTAGCTACTGGATCATATAGCAAATATATTTATGATTATGGTCCAGGACATTATCCTAAACAAAAATCACTAAGATTTAATCGTTTAGATAATAAAGGTAAAACAAGTAGTGAAATAGCAATTGGACCTACAGCTACAAATAAGTATTCATACAGCGATACACAACGAGTAAAAGATCAAAATGAAGTAAAAAGGGTAATAGATAATTATATTTTAGGTAAAAAATCTAAAAAAACTTCCAATGTAAAACCAATGAGTAATATATCAAGTGATGCATCAATAAAAAAGATGTTAAGTGAATTTGAAGAAATTGGAAATGATGCACCAAAAAAAACTCATGTTGCCAGTCCAACAAAAATTAATAATAAAGAAAGTCCAACTAATAATAATACAGTAAAGGATAAAGATGTAGTAGATTTTCTTAAAAAATTCACTTATGGATACAACCATCCAGTAAAACCTGAGAAAGCAAAGGGTGTAAAATATGCGAGTTTACCAAAGAAACTTTCTATCAATAACAAAAAATTTCACCTTACTGGAGCGGGCAGTTCTAATGTGAGAATTGCAAAAAACTCTGAAAAATTAAAAACTGGAAAAAATGATAATAATAAGCAGGAAAGAAATACTATTGATAATTTTGTTAGCTCATTAGATAAAGAAAAAGCAAAAAATATTCGTGGATTGAATAATTCAAAAGGTTTTTTTGGAAAATTTAAAACTTTTCCAAAAAGAGTTTTGAACACACCCGAACGTAAATTGATAGCTACTGGCGCTGTTTCTGCTGGCTCTATCGCAGGGTTTCTTTATAATAAAAATGTGACTAATAAAATACCAAAACCAATACATGGTGAATTTAATATTTCTAAATCGGTTGATATAAATCATTTTTATATGAATAAGGAAGATATTCCATCGGGATATAAACTTAAAACTGGTAAAATAGGTGGAAAAGATGTTAATTTCTTAAGGGATTCAGATGGAAATAAACTTGTAGTTTTAAAAAAGACTTTGCCTAATGGAAGAGGTTTTGTACGTAAAGTTTATAAATATAATGCGAAAACGGGAAAATATTCATTATATGTTGATCCCGATTCAAGTAAAGATTTAAAATCCGATTCATCAAGCAAAAGTACTACAAAAACAAATAAAATGAATAAAATACCAAGAACATATTATTCAGGTAAATATGATGTCATTGGATCTAATGAAGAGTCATTTACTAAATTATTTCCAAGTGGATATCCTACACATTTCAAATTAAAAACTGGTAACTATAATGGAAATAAAGTAAAATATTTATATAATTCTAAAACAAAAGAAATTATTGTTTTGAGGTTAAATAAAAAAGATCAAGAAGTTACTGTTTGTAAATATGATAAAACAAATAAAAAATATGTTCCATATTTTAGAAAAGAAAAAAGTGAAACAGAGACACCTGAAGAAATAGAAACAAATGAAACTGGGGGATCAGAATATACAGGTAGTTCTGGGTATTATGGAGGTACTGGTAATACAAGTGTGTCTAGTGGAAACAAAAACACCGGTTCAAAATCCAATTCAAACTCAAGTACCAATACTGAACAAACTCAACAGGCTACTCCAGCTGTTACTGAGACAAGTTATAATGAGCAAGGTTCAATGTTTTTAACACAATCAGATGAAATGATGGTTGCTATTGATGAAAATGGAAATGTATATAATGTATCATCTGATGGATTAATATATGAGGGAGACACCGTGGTTGGTAGTGTAGATTCATCTAAGGTTGGTATAGAAAAAATGGTGGATGGAAAATGGAGAATGGTTGTTGTAAAAGATGCGAACGGTACACCGGCTAAAGTTAATTTTGAAGATCCAAACACATATGTAAAATTTATTTCAAATACACAAAATTCAACAGCAGCAGTTGTTTCAACAACTCCAATCACTTCTACTGTGGCAAATACTACAGATACTGCAGCAGTTGCAGCAACAACACAAGCTACAACAGCAACGGCAGTAACATATCAAGCTACAAATGGAAAAATTGGTCAAGCCTGTTCAAATATAGATGGAAAAGCAGGAGATAAAAGCGGTAAAGAAGTAAGAAAATCAAGATGGACCTATAGTTCATCAAGTTCATCTCCATTTAATTGGACATATGTATTTAGATTTAAAGATCCTTCAAAAGCTTTACAAGCGGCTGATATGTGTGAAAAAGGAATTGCCAATAATAACATTGGTTATACCCATAATAGTAAAACTGCATATGGAAAGAATTCAGCGCCTATACTTGCCAAAAAAGTAGGTTATGATTTATCAAAAATAAATGTTAAAACCGGATTATCTTGCGGAGACTTAATTACACTATGTATTAAATATACTGGAATAAAGTGTAAATATATAGGAACAGGTTTAGGAGTGTCAAAGGAATTAAAAAGATTGTCAGGAGATTTTGAATGCTATACAAGTAAAAGTTACGTAGCAAGTAAAAGTAATCTTAAAAGAGGAGATATTTTAGTGACAGCTCACTCAAATGGTAAACATAATCATGTGAGTATGGTACTTTAATAATAATAAATATAATAATAATTAAAGAAAGGAGAATAAATGAAAACAAATAATGATAATGAGAAATTTCTTCCTATTGGAAGTGTAGTAACATTAAAAGGAGCAGAAAAAAGAATAATGATAATTGGATTTTGTGCAATATCAAATGATCAACCAAATATCACATTTGATTATTCAGCTTGCTTATATCCTGAAGGACTATTATCATCAGAAGAAACATATTTATTTAATCATAAAGAAATAGAAAATGTTGATTTTATTGGTTTTAAAACAGATGAAGAAACTGAATTTAAAAAATCTTTAGAAGAAGTAATTAATGATGATAAAATAGAAGAAGCAGAAGTAGAAGATGAAGAAATAGAAGAAATTAAAGAATAAGAAATTATTCTTTTTCTTTATATAATTAATATTCTAAGATATAATTAATTTGAAAAACGGAAAGAGGATTGTTTATGAATGGTATATTAATAGTAAATAAACCAAAAGGTATGACTTCGCATGATGTGGTATCTTTTGTAAGAAAAACATTACACATAAAAAAAGTTGGCCACACAGGAACACTTGATCCTAATGCAACTGGCGTATTGGTTTTATTGCTTGGTTCTTTTACAAAGCTATCAAATTCTTTAGTATGTGATGAAAAAGAATATGAAGTTAAAGTAAAATTAGGTATTAAAACAGATACTTTAGATATTGATGGTACTATAATTCAAAAACAAAATAATGAGTTTGATAGTGAAGATTTAAGAAAAAACATTATGTCATTTAAAAAAACATACAATCAAGAAGTACCTATATATTCTGCTGTTAAGATAAATGGAAAAAAACTATATGAATATGCTAGAGAAAACAAAGAAATAGAATTACCTAAAAGAGAAGTGACTATAAAAGATATAAAAGATATTGATATTAAATCTGATTGTTTTTATTTTACATGTACAGTATCAAAAGGTACATATATTAGAAGTTTAGTAAAAGATATATGTGATAAAACAAACATAATTGGGGCAGTTGAAGAATTAAATAGAATTAAACAAGGAAAATATGATATAAAAGATTCATATACATTAGAAGATATTAAAAATAATAAATATGAATTAATTATTTAATATAAATATGTATAATTATCAAATAAAGGTTGATTTTCTCCCGTATATTTAATATAATAGTATTAAGTTTTTTCGAGGTGTTTTGTACTCCAAACATTATACTTGGATTAAACGGTTTATATAAGAGAGGAGAAACAAAATGGCTTTAAATAAAGAAGAAAAAGCAGATATCATAAAGAATTATGGTAAAACAAAAAATGATACAGGTAGTGTAGAAGTTCAAGTAGCAATTCTTACAAAAGAAATTAATGATTTAACAGAACATTTAAATGAACATAAACATGATTTTCATTCTAAAAGAGGACTTTTAATGAAAGTTGGTAAAAGAAGAAGTTTATTAGATTATTTAAAAAAAGAAGATGTTGTAAGATATAGAGAACTTATAAAAAGATTAAAATTAAGAAAGTAGGCACTTATATTTTAAGTGTCTTTTGTTTTAAGGAAAGAGGTAAAAATGAAAACAGAATTTGAATTTGAATATGAAGGAAGAAAAATAGTTGTTGAAACCGGAGAAATGGCTAAACAAGCAGATGGAAGTGTTTTAGTAAGATATAATGATACTGTAATACTAAGTACTGCTGTTATGAGTAATAAAGTATCAACTGGTGATTTTTTCCCACTTATGATTTTATATCAAGAAAAATTATATTCGGTAGGTAAAATACCAGGTGGGTTTATAAAAAGAGAAGGTCGTCCAACAGATGTAGCAACTTTAGCAGCTCGTTTAATTGATAGACCAATTAGACCAATGTTTGATGAAAACTTTAGAAATGAAATACAAGTTGTTAATACTGTACTTAGTGTAGATCAGGATTGTAGTCCTGAAATGACTGCTTTATTTGGAACAAGTTTAGCACTTGGAGTATCAAATATTCCGTTTGATGGACCAGTAGCAGGTGTTATTGTAGGAAAAATTAATGAAAAATTAGTAATTAATCCTACACCAGAAGAACTTGAAGAAAGTACAATAGATTTAAAAGTAGCTGGTACAAAAGATGCTATTAATATGGTTGAAGCAGGTGCTAAAGAAGTAAATGAAGAAGAAATGTTAGAAGCTCTTATGTTTGGTCATAAACATATAAAAGAACTTTGTAAATTTCAAGAAACAATTATTAAAGAAGTTGGAAAAGAAAAAATAGAAGTAACACTTGCTGATATTGATGAAGAAGTTGATAAAGAAGTAAGAGAAGAATATGCTCAAAAGATGTTAGAAGCAATACAAATAAAAGATAAACTTGAAAGTGCAAGAAAAGTAAGTGAATTAAAAGAAGAGGCAGTTTCATTTTATGAAGAAAAACATGGTGAAGATGAAAATTTATCAGAACATATAAAAATGGTTAAAAAAATAATGGAAACATTAGAAGGGGAAACTGTAAGAACATTAATAACAGATAAAAAGATTAGACCTGATGGAAGGAAAATGGATGAAATAAGATCACTTAATGCTCAAATAGATATTCTTCCTAGAACTCATGGTTCAGCACTTTTCACAAGAGGTCAAACACAATCATTATCAACAACAACACTAGGAGCACTTGGAGAACATCAAATATTAGATGGGCTTGGATTAGAAGATACAAAGAGATTTATGCTTCACTATAATTTCCCTCCATTCTCAGTAGGAGAAACAGGAAGATATGGTGCACCTGGAAGAAGAGAAATAGGACATGGTAATTTAGCTGAACGTGCATTATCACAAGTAATGCCAGATGAAGAACAATTTCCATATACAATTAGAGTTGTAAGTGAAATATTAGAAAGTAACGGTTCATCATCTCAAGC
>CAZSRL010000001.1:0-23266 GCA_964609615.1 uncultured Muribaculaceae bacterium | reverse complement strand
GTCATTAATGGCCGCAGGAGTGCCATTAAAAGCTCCAGTAGCAGGTATTGCTATGGGACTTATAACTAATGGTCCACTTGATGAAAAACATCCATATACTATACTTACAGATATTCAAGGATTAGAAGATCATATGGGAGATATGGACTTTAAAGTAGCTGGTACTAGAGAAGGTATAACAGCTTTACAAATGGATATTAAAATTAAAGGTGTAACAAAAGAAATACTTGATGAAGCACTTCATCAAGCAACAAAAGCTAGAATGCAAATATTAGATGTTATGGAAGATGCTATTAAAGAACCAAGAAAAGAATTAAGTAAATATGCTCCAAAAATTAGAACAATGCAAGTTAAACCAGAACAAGTAAAAGACATAATAGGTCGTGGTGGAGAAATGATTACAAAAATTATTCTTGAATCAAGTAATGTAAACTCAGTTAATCATAAAGATGCAGTTAAAATTGATTTAGAAGACGATGGAAGAATCATCGCATATCATAATGATTATGCTGTTATAGATAAAGCATTTGAAATGATTGAGCAAATTGTAAAAGAAGTAGAAATTGGTCAAACATATACAGCAAAAGTTGTAAAAATAGAAGACTTTGGTTGTTTTGTTCAATTATGGCCTGGATGTGAAGGACTAGTACATATTAGTCAACTTGATAATAAAAGAGTAGAAAAAACAAGCGATGTAGTAAGCGTTGGAGATGAAATAATAGTTAAAGCAACAGGATATGACAAAAGAGGGAAACTTAATTTATCTAGAAAAGATGCCTTACCAAAACCAAAAAAAGAAAAATAACAAAAAAACATTATTTACACAAATAATGTTTTTTTTGTAAAATAATAGGTAAAATAATAAAATAATTGTTATAATATAATTAGGAGAATTTTATGAAAAAGTATTATAAAAAAATAATATGGTTATCATTAATTATTATTATATTAATAATATTGTTTTGTATTGCATTTTTTACAATTACTTCAAAAAAAGAACAAAAAGCAACTCAAAAACAAAAACAAATAATAAAAAAAGAAACAAAAAAAATAATATCAAAACTAAATGAAACAAATAATGAAAAAGAATATAAAAATGAATTAAGAGAAACACTAGATGAATATTATAATGCTAACAAAGAAAATCAAATAAAAGGATTAGAAAATAAAATATCATTAACAGGAAAAGAAATAATTAATAATTATAAAGAAGCAGAAAAAGAAAGAAATAAAAAAGATTTAAACTATCAAACTGGTACTGTTTTAGTTGCGATAGCAAATGAAGATAAAAATGATGCTGAACAAATTGCTCAAAATTATAGGGGAACATTAAAAAATACAATTGAAATGGATGATAAAACACTTTTAGTTATAAATACTTCACTAGAATATACTGTAGATAAATCTATATCAAATTATGAAACTATTGATGAAACTATAAATGCCCAACCAAACTATATGTATAAATTACCAGAAGAAAAAATAACAACTGAATCTATAAAAGAAGATGCAAAAGAAACATTTAATAGCATTTCTAATGATTATGGTGATGATTCTGATTATTATTTACTTCCTTATAATTGGCACTTACAAACAAATTATGGAGTTGGAATAAAAAATACTTGGAATTCTTTAGATAATATAAGCGACAAACAAAAGGTAAAGGTTGCGGTAATAGACTCTGGAATATATGTTGATCATGAAGATTTACAGTCAGCTTTATCTTCATCAAAAGCAACTATTGGAAAATCATATTCTAGACTTGTAACAATAGATTCTGGATATGGAATTATAAATAGCTATAGTATAAATGATAATAATGGACATGGTACTCATGTTAGTGGATTAATAGCCGCAACGAGCAACAACAATTTAGGTGTTGCTGGTGTAGGCGCAGGAAATAATAACGATATGATAGAATTAGTTGGAGTAGATGCGTGTTATGGAGCATCTGATTGTGAAACATTCTATTCATCAGATTTAATAAAATCAATAGATTATGTTGAAAATTTAGGTGTGAAAGTTATTAATATGAGTTTAGGTGGATATGGACAAGATGAACAATTACATTCAAAAATAACAGAAGCTTATAATAGCGGTATTACATTTGTTGCTGCTGCGGGGAATGGGTTATATAGTGAAAGCAGGAATATTTATGTAGGAGTTGAAGATTATGTTAATCCTTCTGATTTTGAAGAAAGTATAAGTGTAATAGCATTAACATCAAATAATACCAAAGCTGTTTATTCAAATTATGGATCGGAAAAAGATATTTCAGCACCTGGTGGAGCAGGAAATGGGGATTCATCTCCTGGATATATGATTTACAGTACTATACCAGACTATGAGTCTGGAGATGATACATACAAATATGCTTGGATGAGCGGCACTTCTCAAGCAGCACCAATTGTAAGTGGTGTACTTGGTATGTTGTATTCTGTTAAACCAAATATGACGCCAAATCAAATGAAAACATTCTTATATAATAGTGCAACAGATTTAGGAACAACAGGAAAAGATAATACATTTGGTTTGGGAAAAATAAATCCTTCAGCTTTATTAACTGCAATAACACAAACGTCCACAGCTAATACAGCTCCTACTATAACAACATTATCTTTAAAAAATTATCCTGCAACTGGAGGAACTGCATATTCATATTCTTTAAATGCAATAGGAAGTCCATCAAACTTTACATGGAGTATAACAAGTGGAAGTTTACCAACAGGTTTAAGTTTAAGTAACTCAGGTGTGATAAGTGGAACACCAACAGAAATTGTAAGTAACAAATCATTTACAGTTAAGGCAGATAATGGAGTAAGTCCAGCTTCTACGAAAACTTTAACTTTAACAGTTAATGGAATAGCGCCAACTATAACAACTCAGCCAACATTACCAAATGGAATGATTAATTCTTCATATTCTGCATCATTAACGGTTACAGGTTATCCAAATAATTTCACATGGAGTATAACAAGTGGAAGCCTACCAAATGGGCTTTCATTAAGTGAAAATGGAGTAATAAGTGGAATGCCAACAGAAGTAGTAAACAGCAAAAAATTTATTGTAAAGGTTACAAACAATGTAACAAATGACTCAACATCTAAAGAATTTGAAATAACAATATATAACGATCAACTTTCAACTCCTACAAATATGAAGTCTGTTTTAAACACATACAATTCTACTTTAATAACTTGGAATAACGTTTTAGAAGCAACATCTTATCAAATTTATTATAAAAGAGCAGATGAAACAAATTGGAGAACTACAACAACCACACTAAACTATAAAAGAATATATAATTTAACACCAGGATATAGATATTATTTCAAAGTAGTTGCATACAACAATTATGTAAGAAGTCCATATTCTAATACAACATATATTTATACATTAAAAAAACCAACTTTAAAACTATCAAAATCTGGTTATAAGACTATTAAAGTAAAATATTCTGATATACCTGGAGAAAGTGGTTATGAAATATATAGAAAAACATATGGTAAAAAATGGAAATTAGTAAAAACTAGATCATATAAATTATCACATACTTGGAAGAATACTAAAATGACTAGAGGAAAAAGATATTATTATAGAATAAGAGCATATACTTGGGTAAATAGTAAAAAAGTATATGGACCTTATTCTAAAACAAAAAGTATTTTAAGATAATTCTTCAAATACTTTTTTTAAATCTTCATTAATTACTAAATTACATTTACTATCATAATTAGTTATATCATTATTTATTAAAACTAAATATTTACCATTAAAACAATTAATTAATCCACTCGCAGGATATACGGTTAGAGAAGTACCTGCTATTATAAGTAAATCTGCATTAGAAATAGCTTTAATACTATTTGATACTACATCATCATTTAAATCTTCTTCATATAAAACAACATCTGGTTTAATTATTCCCCCACAATTACATAAAGGGACGCCAGAAGTGTTAAAAACATGCTCTGCATCGTAAAATTTATTACATTTATTACAATAATTTCTAAACACACTACCATGTAACTCAAATACTTTTTTACTACCAGCTTTAGTATGCAATCCATCAATGTTTTGAGTAATAATTGCTTTTAATTTTCTCTCTTTTTCAAGTTTAACTAAATAATTATGTATAATATTAGGTGATTTATCCAAACAATTCATTTTATCTTTATAAAATTTATAAAATTCTTCAGTATTATTTACAAAAAAACTATGACTTAATATTGATTCAGGAGGATATTTATATTTCATATTATAAAGACCATCTTTACTTCTAAAATCTTTTATACCAGAAGCAGTACTAACCCCAGCTCCTCCAAAAAATACAATATTGTTACTTTCACTAATAATTTTTTTTAATTCATCTATTTTATTCATAACATTCACCTATATTTATTATATCACAAATATAAAAAAATGTTTGTAAACCATTATAGGTTGACATATATATAAAAATATTGTAATATTAATATATAAAAGGAGGAAATAAAATGGCAGTTAAATTAAGACTAAAAAGAATGGGATCTAAAAAAAGACCATTCTATAGAATTGTAGCAGCAGATTCTAGATGCAAAAGAGATGGAAAGTTTATTGAATTAGTAGGAACTTATGCTCCTTTAGAAGATAACAAAGCAGTTATCAAAGAAGAAGTAGCGTTAAAATGGTTAAAAGAAGGAGCTTTACCAACAGATACTGTAAGAAATATATTATCTCGTGAAGGTATAATGGAAAAATTTTCAAAAGAAAAAGCACCAAAAAAACCAAAAGCAAAAAAAGTTGAACCAAAAACAACTACTAAAACTTCAACAGCAAAAAAACCAACAACAACTAAAAAAGTACCAGCAAAGAAAACAACAAAGGATAAAAAATAATGAGCTTGGTTGAATTCTCTGAATTTCTTGTAAAAAAAATAACTACACAACCAGATATGGTAAAAGTACAAGAATTTGATGATAATGGAGAAAAAGTATTAGAAGTATTAGTAAGTGAAGAAGATATGGGAAGAGTTATAGGCAAAAAAGGAAAAGTTGCTAATTCAATAAAAACAATTATTCAAGCAAAAGCATATAACGATGGTATAAAAAGAGTAAAAATTAACATTGACTCATTTTAATCTATACATAAATGTATAGATTTTTTTTTACTTCATATAATTATTTAGAAAGGATTTGATTATATGAATGAAACTATTCCATTTAAAAAAGATATATTATTTAAAACAAAAATAAGTAATATAACAGACATATCTTTAGAACATGATTATAAAATATTAGATGATTTAGTAGAAGGAGATTTTATTTTAGAAGGAACATATAAAATAACAGAAGCTTCTGTTATTAATGAAGACTTTTTTTATAAAATCCCATTTTCAATCGCAATAACAGATAGATATAAAAAAGAAACACTAGATTTATCTATAAAAGATTTTTCATATGAAATAAAAAATAATGACACATTAGTTATAAATGTTGAATTAATATTAAATTGTGAACAAAAAGATGAAGAAGAACAAATAATAGAAGAAGTATTAAAAGAAGAAGTAGAGGATATTAATCAAGAAGAAGATATAAGAGAAATACCTAAGGAGTTAATAGATGATGAAATAAAAGACATAGAAATAAATAGTATAATTGATTCTGTTAAAGAAAAAAATGATTTTGTAACATATAAAATATATTTAGCAAAAGAAAATGATAATTTAGAAACAATATCAATAAAATATAATGTAAAAATAGAAGAGTTAAAAAAATATAATAACGCAAGTGAAATAAATATTGGAGATAAAATAATAATTCCATATAGTTTTAATGAATGAGCAAATATATAAATATAGAATAAAAAATAATGTAAGAATTATTACTACTGAAGAAGATAATTATATATTAAAAAACAAAGAAAAAGATTTAGAAGAGCTTTTTTCATATTTAAAATCTAGAAACTTTTTAAACTATCCTAAAATAATAAATAAAAAACAAAACAAATATGTTTATGAATACATAGAAAATATAAATATGCCTTATGAACAAAAGACAAATGATATTATAAAACTAATGTCATCTTTACATAGTAAAACAACGTTTTTTAAATCAGTTAGAAAAGATAAATATGATGAAATATATGAGTTATTAAAAGAAAAAATATCATATATAGATTCATATTATATAGATTTAATAACAGAAATAGAAAAGGAAATATATCCTTCTCCAAGTCATTATTTAATATCTAGAAATTATTCAAAAATATATAGCGCTATTAATTTTTGTAAACAAGAATTAGAAAAATGGTATGAAATAACACAAGACTTTAATAAACAAAGAGTTAGTGTAGTACACAATAATATAACACCAGAACATTATATAAAAAATGATAAAGGATATTTTATTAGTTGGGATAATTATATAATAGATACTCCTGTATTAGATTTATATAAGTTTTTTAATAATATAGAATTAAATAATTTTACTTTATTATTAGATATGTATGAAGAAGATTATAAATTAAATGAAGATGAAAGAAAATTATTATTTATATTACTTAGCATACCAAAAAAATTCATCTTTGAAATAGATGAATTTACAAACACATCAAAAGTAAAAGAATTTGTTGATTATTTATTTAAAACAAATGATTTAATAACACCATATTATTCTATAGACAGTAAAGATGAATAAAAAAATTAAAACAAGAAGAAAAAACACATTTATTCTAAGAGGTAACAACAAAGTAAATATTGATTGCCAAAAGATTAATATACCAAGTATAATTAAACAAAATATTTTAAAAACAGGTCTATTATTTCTATACATATTATACATTTTCTTCACCTAATTTATTATATGAAAAACTAAATTTAAAGTAGAGGCTATAAGCCTCTTGTTTTTGTTGAAAAAAACACATAATTAAAGTATAATTATTATTGTAAGGATAGAAAATATGAAGAAGTTAAATAAAAAGGGATTCTTTTCCATTTCAATTATTTATTCATTTTTAATATTATTTATATTGCTAATGCTAGGAATAGTTTCTTCATATGTAGTAAGAAATACTTTAATAGGTGATATAGTTGAAAGTGCACAAAATGATATAGCTGGTAATACATTAAAAGCAGTATTGCAAAATAAATCAACAACTTTTACTGTAAACTCAACAAGTAATCCATATTCAACATTTACAGCTCCAATGACAGGAGTTTATAAGATAGAACTTTGGGGAGCAAAAGGTGGAGGTAATGATCCACTTTCAACTTCACTTGGTTCGAGAGCCGGTATGGGATCATACGTTTCTGGAGAAATTGAATTAAAAGAAAATGATGTATTATATATATATGTTGGAGGAGCAGGAACACTTAATACTTCATCAGAATTAACAGAGGGAGGATATAATGGTGGAGGATCAACATATTGGGTAACATTAGCTAATTCTACTGGTTCTGGTGGAGGAGCCACAGATGTTAGATTAACTTCGGGTGCATGGGATAACGATACAAGTCTTCAAAGTAGAATAATGGTTGCTGGAGCTGGTGGAGGGTCAGATGATACTGGAGCTGCATCAGCAACTATTAATGCAAACAATGATGAATCAGGTGGTTCTGCAGGAGGCTTAAATGGAATTGCAGCAATAACAGCCGGCAGTAGAGCAACATATGGGTTTGGAACGCAAATAAGTGGAGGTGTTGCAGCAAGTGGTGGTGTATCAGGAGGATTCGGCTACGGAGGAAGTAAGACCGCTACAGCAGGAGATTATGGTGGAGGAGCAAGTGGTTATTATGGTGGAGCATCTGGCGGAGGATCTTTTCAAGGGGCTGGAGGTGGTTCATCATATATAAGTGGTCACACTGGATGCGTAGCTGTTCAAAAAGGAACATCTACTCCAAAAGCAAATTGTACAACTGGAACAATTGATAATAAATGTAGTATTCACTACAGTGATTATAAATTTTCAAATACAGTGATGATTGATGGTAATGGATATTCATGGAGCAATGTTAAAGGCGGATACCAAAGAATGCCAAGTGGTGAAACTGAAGGAGCATATTATGATCAAGGAGTTGGAAAAAATGGAAATGGTGCTGCAAGAATAACTCAAATAAAAAATAGTAATGACTTTGTATATACAAATAAAGAACAAGAATATACTGTTCCAAAAAATGGAACATATAAAATAGAATTATGGGGTTCTAGATCACACACAAATTCTGGTAAAGGACAGGGTGGATATACAAGCGGAGAAATTGAGCTTAAAAAAAATGAAAAACTATATTTTTATGTCGGAAGTCAAGGTAACAAATGTACCAATGCAGTGGTAGGCACATGTTCAGGAGGTTACAATGGTGGAGCCCAAGGATATGTTAGTAGAACAACGTGTAACCAGGGCGCTTATGGAGGATCTGGTGCAACAGATGTAAGACTTTATTCAAATGGTGAATGGAATAATGTTGAAAGTTTAAGAAGTAGAATTATGGTTGCAGGTGGAGCAGCAGGTGGCTATTCTGCATATTGCAGTACTTCTGATAATGCAAATACATATGCTGCGTATGGTGGTGGACTTGAGGGCTATTCTGCGGTTTATTATTCAAAAGCGGGTTATTCTGCATTAAATCCCACAGGAGGGACACAAATTGATGGAGGTAAAGGATTAAATAGTTGGAAAGCAACATCTTACATAACTACTGCTTATACTGGTTTATTTGGACAAGGTGGAACAGGTGGTAATAGTTATTCAGGAGGTGGCGGTGGCTACTGGGGAGGAGCATCAGGAGTATGGCAGCCTGGAGGTGGCGGTTCATCTTATATAAGTGGACACACAGGTTGTGTAGCTGTAACCTCAGCATCTAGTACAACTCCGAAAGCAGGTTGCACAACTGGAACAACCGATGATAAATGTAGTATTCATTATAGTGATAAAGTATTTACAAATACCATTATGATAGATGGAGCTGGGTATTCTTGGACCAATACAAAGGGTGCTTTAAAACAAATGCCTAATCCATATGGTGGAGATTATCCAAGCGGAACTGGACATACTGGGTCAGGATATGCAAGAATATCATTAATATCAATATATTAAAAGGAGAATAAAGTGAAAGATAATAAAGGTTTTGTATTAATTGAAACTATGGTTGTATTAACAGTAACAATGATTTCATTACTGACTCTTTATTCTGCTTATATATTAATATTAAAAAATGCTCAACAAAAACAATATTATGATAATATAAATGATGTTTATAAAGCAAATGTCGTATTAAATTTAAGTGAAGAAAATAAGCTATATGAATTTAATAATACAAATGGATATGTTGCATATACTCCATCTAATTGTTCAGCTAATGGAGCTATGGTTAAAGACTGTTCAGAATTATTTAATAATTTAGATATAACATATGCTATATATACAAAAAAGGGAGCAAATATTAATCAATCTGATACAAATATTTTTGTAAATACATTTAAAAAATATATTTCTTCAATAGATACAAATAATGCTAATTTAATAATAATTAGAGACGTAAATGATAAAAAATATTATGCTTCAATAGTAGTAGGTGAAAATAATGAATAATAAAGGATTTACAATATTAGAATTAATAATTTCACTTGCTATTCTTTCAATAGCAACTGTCTTCATGTTAACAACAATTATGAGTTTAAAAGATACTGAAGAAGCAAATGGAGTAGATACAAAAGCTTTATTAAATCAGGCTATCATATCATCTACAATAAACGCAGACATTAATAAATATGGTCTTGATAGTGTTGAAACAAACACTGATTTTGATTCTAACTCTGATATACAAAGTTCTAATGTTTTAGAAGGAAAAAAAATTATATTTAAGTTTTTAAATGATAGTACAAAAGAATTAGTTTTATACAATATAGAAGATTCAAAAACAACAAGTATATATTATGGAAAAGATTATCAAACTGTAGATTTTAAAAGAACTCTACCGGATGGATTTTATTTTAAAAAAACAGAAATATCTACAAAAACATTCCAAGGTAAATATAAATACTATAAAATAACAATACCTTTAACAAATGAAAAACATAATTATGATATAGAAATATATTATTATCCTAATAATGATATAAGAGATTCTCTAGATTAATTTAATAAAAAATAGAATTAAACAACAAATAAATAAAGATATAATAGATGTATAAATTTTATTTTTTAAAACAGTTAAGTATTTTATATTATACTCATATAAAATACTTTTTACTTGTGTGTGAACACTTAAACTACCAAAAGATAATACAAGAGTAGTTAATAATATTTTAATATTTAATGGGATATTTAATAGACTTATTTTTTTAGAAGAAATAGTTATTTCTAAAAAAGAACTTATTAAAGTATTAAAAAATACATTATTAGAAAAGATATTACAAATAATATTAATAATAGTTATAAATATTACTATACTACCTAAAATAATTATTATAGTATTAAATGAATTAATAATGCTCTTATTAATTATTTTTCCAAATGGATAAAAAGAACTATTTCTTTTTATAAAAACAATTGGTTTATAATTTTTTCTAAGAATAATACCTAAAACAATATTTGCTAAATAAACAGATAAAAGAATAATTACTCCCACTTCTAAACTATTATAGAATAAATAGCCAATAGTGCCGATAATAAATATAGGACTTGGAAAAAAACTTGTACTTAAAAGTATAGTGGCGTTTTTAATATTAATAATATTTTTATCAAGTAAATCTTTAACGTACTTAGCATTACTAGGTTGACTACTAAATATTGATAAAATATATATAAAAGTTTCTTCTTCTCCAAAGTTAAATAAAAATCCAAATACTTTTTTAAATAATTTTCCAATATAAAAACACACATTATAATTAATAAGTAAATCACTTAATATAAAAAATGGAAATAAAGTTGGAAAAATATAATTAAAAAAAAGATTAATAGAATAATTAACACTATTAATTAAAACATTAGGATTTGTTATTAAATAAAAACAAATAAAAACTAAGAATAATTTTATAAAAAACTTATTAAATATATTTGTCATTTTATCATACCTTTTATGTTATAATTATTTAGGAGGAGCTATGTATAATAAATTATATTCAAACATTATAAAAATAAAGAAAAAATTTATAAATTATATAAAATTAAATTATAAAATACTTTTAATAGATATTATCATTTTATCTTTATTTTTCATACCAACTAATTATGAAATTAACTGTCCAGGTTCTCTTATAGATATTTCTAAAAGAATAACAGTAAGTGATTCATATAAACAAAAAGGAAGTATGAATATAACATTTGTTAAATCAAAAGGAGATAAACTAGGAATGGTTTTATTAAGTTATGTTATACCATCCTGGGATTTAGTAAAAAAAGAAAAAAGTGTACTACCAAAAGAAGACTATGATGATGCTAATAAAAGATATAAGTTAGATTTAAAAAAATCAACTAATACCGCAGTTGAACTTGCGTATACAAAAGCTAATAAAGAAATAAAAACAATAAAAACAAATATTTATATTTCATATGTTAATAGTAATAATGATATTTTAAAGGTTGGAGATAAAATATTAAAAATAGATAATATTAATATAAAAGATTCTAAAAACATAACAAATTATATAAATACAAAAAAAATAAATGACTATATTAATATATCTTTAATAAGAAATAATAATGAAAAACAAATAAAAGTAAAATTAAAAGAATGTGAAAACAATAGAGCATGTATAGGTGTATTATTACAAAGTTTAAATATATATAAAACAAAACCTGATATTAAAATAAAATATAAAAGAAACGAAAGAGGAGCATCTTCTGGATTAATGAACACATTATATATTTATAACTCACTTACTAAAAAAGATTTAACAAAAGGTTTGAAAATATCAGGAACAGGTGTTATAAATGAGGATGGAAGTGTTGAAGCAATTGATGGAGTTAAATATAAACTAATAGGAGCTGTTAATAAGAACGCAGATATATTTATAGTACCAAAAGATAATTATAATGAAGCTAGTAAACTAAAGAAGAAAAATAAATATAAAATAAAACTTTTAAAAGCAAATTCATTTGATCAAGTTGTAAGTGAATTACAAAAGTAGAAATATTTTAAGAAATGCATAGACATTTCTTTTTTTGACATTATTTTTTCTCTTTATACTTTATAATATTTTTGGTGATAAAATGAATAAAAAATTTTTAATAAGTGTACTACTATGTTTTATACTAGGAAGTAGTTTTGCTTTTATAGTTTATAATTCTTATAAAAAAAATAATGTATACGCAGCTAGTGGAAAAGAAAAAAGTGTTTATTTTATACAAATAGGAGCTTTTAGTAATTATAAAAACGTTAATAATATTACTAAAAGTCTCTCAAGTTATTTAGTAGTTGAAGAAAATAATTTATATGTTGTTTATGTTGGTATCACAGGAAATAAAAATAATTTAAATAAATTAGAAGAGTTTTTTGTTAAAAAAGGAAATAATATATATATAAAGGAAAAAAATATAAATAATACTATTTTTATAAAAACGTTAATAAAATATGATTCATTATTAAAAGAAACAAACGATTATGATACTATTTTTATTATCAATAAAGAAGTGTTGAATTTATATAAGAAAGAAGTGTTAAGAAGTGCTAATTAAAAATATGCCAGAGTGTGAGAAACCAAGAGAAAGATTATTAAGTGTTGGTAGTGAAAATCTTAGTAATGAAGAATTAATATCTATTATATTTGGTACTGGTACAAGAAATAAAAGTGTTAAAGATTTATCAAGTGATGTTTTAAAGCAAGTAAAGTATATAAGTGAGTTAAAAGACTTAACAATTAATAAATTAATAAATATTAAAGGAATTGGGTATGCTAAATCTATAAACTTAATTGCTAGTTTAGAACTTGGTAGAAGAGTTTATGAAAATGAAGATGGTTTTAAAACTATTAAAATAAATAATAGTTCAAAAGTATATGAATACTATAAAAATAAGTTAAAAAATAAAAAACAAGAATATTTTTATGTAATGTACTTAGATGTTAAAAAAAATCTAATAAAAGAAAAATTATTATTTAAAGGAACAGTTAATCAAAGCGAAGCTCATCCAAGAGAAATATTTAAATATGCTTTTTTATATTCAGCCTCAGCATTAATATGTATTCATAATCATCCTAGTGGAGATGTTGTTCCTAGTAATAAAGATATTGAAATAACTAAGACTTTAATAGAAACATCTAAAATAGTAGGTATTTCATTTTTAGATCATATTATTATTGGTAAAGAAAAATATTATAGTTTTTTTGAAGAAGGTGAGCAAAAGTTAAAAGAATAAAAAAAAATAATAACAAGCTTATACTTATTATTAGTATATTTTTAATTGTATTAGGAGTTATTTTTATTATTTATGGAAAATACATCTCATTTGTTTTTAATCCATTACAAGAGCTAATAACATTTCCAAATAGGGTGTTATTTTCTAAAGATGTTAATTTAGTGTTAAGTAAAAGTGTAAATAATGAAATAATAAAACAAAAAGATGATACTATTGATGAATTATCTTCTATATTAGATTTAAATATAGTAAATAGTAAATATGAATTTATAAACTCAACTATTATCAGTAGAGATAGTATATTCTGGTATGATAAAGTAATTATTGATAAGGGAAAATTTTCTAAAATAAAAAGGGGAATGTGTGTAATAGATAAAAATGGATTTATTGGAGAAGTAGATAATACTACTAATAATACAAGCACTATTAAACTAATAACATCTCCTTCATTTAATAATAAAATAAGTGTATTAATAAATAAAGAATATGGAATAACAACAAAATATGATGTTAATAAAAAAGTATTACTTGTAGATGGAATATCTAATTTAAATGATATTAATATTGGAGATAAAGTATTAACTAGTGGTATTACTTCCCTTTATCCAAGTGGTATTTTAATAGGTAATGTATGTGGTAAAAGAAAAGATGAATATGGTATAGAAAAATATATTGAGGTAGCATTATCTTCCTCTGTTAACACATCAAAATATGTTTCGGTTCTTAAAAAATGATCTATATACTAACTATATTTATATTAATAATAAATAACTTCATTAATAATTTATTATTAATAGATAATTATTATTTATTATCATCATTTCTTTATATACCACTTATAGTAACTTTATATCCATGTTTTAAAACAAATAAAAGTTATTTATTATTTGTCATTATAATATCAATTTTTGTTAATAATAGTGTTAATTTTATTTTAAACATAGGAATATTTTTACTACTATACTTTATAATTATAGAATATTATAAAGTAATAAAAATGAGAATATTAAACATTATTATACTAAATAATTTAATATTTATTATATATACATTAATATTAGGAAGTATTTTGTTACTATCATATTATAATGAATTAAATGTATATTATGTATTTAAACCATTTTATAACACATTAATAATAAACAATATAATAACTATTATATTATTCTATTGTTCTAAAAAAATAAGACAAGCATAAATTTATGTAGGTGATAAAAAAATGACTTTAGAAGAATATAAAAAAAATAAAAATAAAAAGAAAAAACATTCAAGTAATCTATTAACAAGAATATTAGTTATAATAATAATAATATTTATATTATTAATAGTTTTTAATTTTAATCCTAATTTAAAGAAAAAAATAAATAACACAATATTTAAAACTGATTATAATTTTTCATACTTAAATAAATTTTATAACAAATACATAACAGATGTTTTTAGTAAAACAGAAAAAAGTATAAAGGTATCAAAAACAAATGAAATAGAAAAAGAAAAGTATAAAGATGGTATGAAAATATATTTAACTAATAAAGAAAATATAAAAGTATTAAATGGAGGAGTAGTTGTTTTTATAGGTGATAAAGATGATTATGGAAAAACAATAATAATACAACAAAGTAATGGAATAGATGCTTGGTATGGAAATATAGATACTTCTAAAGTAAAATTATATGATTATGTAGAAACAGGTAAAACAATAGCGACATCAAAAGAATATTATTTCTTAGTATATGAAAAAGATGGAAAGAAACTATCATATGACGTCGCTAATAAAACAAATAAAAATACATGATATAACTTATATAACTATACTTATATCATTTCTAACAGGATATTTTGAAATAATTACTCTTTTATTAATAACAATAATAATACATGAACTAGGTCACTTAACAATGGCTTATATATTACAAAAAGAAATAGGGGAAATAACTATATATCCATTTGGGGGAATTACAAAATATAAATCACTTTTAAACTCATCAATAAAAGAAGAATTATTAATACTTATAAGTGGGCCATTGATACAAATATTGTTTTTATTATTAATTACTATACTTTATAAAAATAACTTGGTTATAGAAAACACATATATTTTATTTAAAAAAATAAATATAATATTACTAATATTTAATCTTCTTCCAATATTACCATTAGATGGTGGAAGAGGATTAAATATAATTTTAAATGTGTTTTTTTCATTTAAAAGTTCATTATTAATAAGCATTTATTTTTCATTTATTATTATTTTAATATTAAGTTCAATAATGTATTTATATAGCTTTAAAATATTATATATATTTATACTTTTTTTAATTATAAAAGACACTATAATTGAACTAAATAATTATAAACTAACATTTAATAAATTTATATTAGAAAGAATAAACAATAATTTTAATTATAAAGAAGGAAAAACAATAACAAATATAAATAAATTAAAAAGAAATAAAAAGCATAAAATAATAAAAAATAACATAATTTATTCAGAAAAAGAATACTTACTAAAATATTATAAAGTAAATATTTAAAACAATAATTTTGAATATATATTAATATTTTAAATATTTTTTGTATAAAAAATAAGTTTTAGGTTCATAATCTTAATAGAAATAAAAAAGTTCTTGACAAATTTGAATTAATCATTTAGTATAACTACCCAAGACATTCATATGTTTAAAAAAATTTATTTGGCAGCTTTTTTGAAAGAAAAAGTACGCAAAGCTTTAGAACCTAAAATATATTAAATGTTATATCACGGTAGTCAGTTGCAGTAATTATTCACTTCAATTTTTGTTTTTTATAAAGCGAAAATTGATAAAGGGGGAGATTTATGAATATAAAAATAATATATTATATTCTTTGTCTAATATCAATAGGATGTCTTATATTATTTGGATACAACATTATAAAAAACAAAAAAATGACTAAAGATTATGAACAAACAAAAAAAATAGTAACCAACATACAAGAAGTAAATAAAATAGAAGAACTACAAAAGAAATATAATAATAATGATGTAAAAGGTTTCTTTAAGGTAGAGAATACAGATATAGAAGACGTTTTAGTACAAGGTGATAACAATAGTTACTATTTATCACATCTTCCAAATAAAAAATATAATTCATTTGGTAGTGTATTTATTGATTATAGAAATAATATATTAAGCGATTATAAAATAAATATTTATGGCCATACATCTAGAAAAAAAGATACTACACTAAGTAAATTTGAAAGATACTTAAATAAAGATTATTTCAATAAAAATAAAAAAATAATACTACAAAATGAAAAAGAAGAAGAAATATATAATATATTTTCAATACAAATAGTAGATAACGATAAACATATGAAGTTAAACTATACTAAAGAAGAATGGACAGAATATTTAAATAATTTAAAAGAAAATTCAAAATATTATACAAACATTGATAATATTAAGAATAAAAAGATAATTACATTTCAAACATGTATTTATCTAGAAAAGAAAAAATTACTGCTGATAAACGCAGTTAAAATTTAGGGAGGATTTTAAAAATGAAAAAAAATATTATATTAACAGTTTTATTTACATTAATTTCTTTATTTATATTTAATATGAATGTTAATGCTGATACTACAAGTACAGAAGGAAAAATTAATGTAAGTAAATCATCACAAAAAAGCAATCAAACATATGGAAGGAGTACAGAAGTTACTTTAACTGTATCAGGAAACTCATATATGCAAAGTAATCCGACAGATGTTGTTTTAGTACTAGATAGATCTAAAAGTATGGACGGAAACAAATGGACTGCTACAGCAAATGCTGCAAAAGATTTAGTAAATGCTTTAATTACTGAAGATAATGATGTTAATGTTGGAGTGGTTTCGTTTGCAAGAGATGTATTATCTGCTTATTCATCTTCTGCATTAACAAATAATAAAACTACATTAACAAGTTTAATAAATAGTATACCTAATCCAGGCCTTGTTAGTGGAACAAACATACAAGCAGGCCTTTTAAAAGCAAATAATTTATTATCCACATCAAATGCTACAAATAAAGTAGTTATATTACTTAGTGATGGAGAACCTAATTATTATATAGATTCCAATGGAAATATTAAGTCCGGTTCATCTCAAGCAGCAGCAAGTACATTAAGTGCTGCAACAACTGTAAAAGCAAACGCAACTTTATATACAATAGGATTTGAAACAGATAGTGATGCAGAAGTTTTACTAAAAAAAGCAGCAACTGATAATAAATTTTATAAATCATCTACTAGTGAAATAATTTCTACTTTCTCAGATATATTTAATGAAATAAATACTGTTGCAAATAATGCAAAAGTAGAAGATATAATTCCAGCAGGATTTACAATTGATGAAAGTACTTTACCAAGTAATTGTGCTTTATCAACAACAGAAGAAGGACTTACAAAATTAACATGGACTATAGGAACAATAAGCTCTGAAGTAGAAGATTATTCTATTAGTTATACATTAAATGCTAATGAAAATTATTATGGAAGTATGAATACAAATGAAAGCGCAATTCTTAGTGCTACAACAAGTGATAATAATCCTTATTATGAAGGTACAAGTATAAGTGAAATGTTTGAAGTACCATATGACCCAATACCAGCTGTAACAAATAATGATAGTTATACTTTAGATGCAGGATCAACATTGAATGTTAATATAGAAGATAATGATGAACTTGCAAGCCTAACTAAAGATAAAGATGCAACAGTAACAGATAAAGTTATTATTGTAGATGAAAATGGTGATGAAGCTACATTATCAGAAACAGGATTAACTGTTAATGAAGATGGAACTTTAGCATATGAAAGTACTTATAGTACACAAAAAGTTATAACATTTAATTATATTATAGAAACCACTGTAAAAGTTGGAAACACTACAGAAGTAGTAAAAAGTAATACAAGTACAGTCACTATTAATGTTAAAAAAGTAAACACTTCTTATGTAGTAAAATACTTAGAACAAGATACAAATAAAGTATTAAAAGAACAAAAAGAAGTAACAGGTAAATATTTAGGAGATGAAGTAACAGAAGATGCTGCTGAAATAGAAGATTATGTTTTAGTTAATGAAGATAGTCAAACTATTACTTTAGCAAAAACTGGAAATGAAATAATATTTTATTATGCTTTACCTGATGTTACTGATCAACAAATAACAAAAACAGGAACACAAACAGTTGAACATTCTTTAGATAGTATTGAGTATAATATAAATTATGATACAACTATTAAAAATTATAAAGGAACTGCTACTATAACAGTAACAGATACACTACCTTATGAAATAGATACTACTAAATCAACTTTAAATAATGGTCAATACAATGCGGAAAACAAAACAATAACATGGACTGAAACAATAGAAGATATAGATACATTTACAAATGGAAATTATGAATATAACTTTAATAAAAATATAAAAGTAGTTTATAAAGACATGGATCCAACAAATAATTTCACTAATACAGTTAATGCTTATGTACATTTATTAGAAGATGGTGAAAAAGTAGAAGATAGTGCTCCTACTACAGTAAATATTAAAGGGAACTTAATAGTAAAATATTTAGATGAAAATAATAATCCTTTAATAACAGAAAAAACTACTACTGAAAAAGTAGGAACAGACTATACAACAACAGAAGAAACTGTAGAAGGATATACTTTAAAAGAAGTACAAGGTGATGAGGCAGGAAAATATATTGAAGGAGACATAACTGTAATATATGTTTATAGTAAAATCAAACCTAAATTAGAAGATACAATAATTAATAAAACAGGAACTACAACAGTAACAAGTAGTGATGATATTATAAAGTATACTATTAATTATTCTGGTAAGATAAAAGACTATAAGGGAGATGCAACTTTAACTATAGTTGATACTCTACCTTATGGAATTAATGAAAATGAATCTGATTTAAATGGTGGAATATATAACTCAGAAAACAAAACAATAACTTGGACAGAAAATATCACAGGAATAAATACATTTAGAAATGGTAATTATAATGTTAATTATACAAAAAACATAAAACTTAAATTTGTAGGATTAGATGCTACTAAAACAACATTTGTAAATAATGTAATAGCTAATCTAAAACTAGAAGATTTAGAAGAAAATGATAATGCATCTCATGAAACTTCTATTGATATTAAAGGAGTTGTAGAAGCAAATTATTTAAATGAATCAGGAGAAAAAATTTCAGACTCAGAAATCACTTCTTCAAAAGTAGGAAATGATTATCAAACAACAGCAAAAGAAATATTTGGATATAAATTAAAAGAAATAAATGGAGAAGAAGTAGGAAAATACACAGAAGATAAAATAGTAGTAGATTATATTTATTCACAAATTCCAAAAGGAACAGTTATAGTAAGTTATGTAGACGAACTTGGTAATAAATTAACAGAAGACATTACAACTACAGATTTTATTGAAAATGAATATACTACATCACAAAAAGACTTTGATAACTATGAATTTGTAAAAGTAGAAGGAGACGTTTCTGGAGTATATACAGAAGGAACAACATATGTAAAATATATATATAAATTAAAAGAAACAGAAAAAATATTAACTACAACTACAACAGAACAAGTAAATTATTCATCAGCACCACAAACAGGAGTTGATAATGGTTCTTATGGAATTGGATTTATAATATTTACATTTATAAACTTCTTACTAATAGTATTTAGAAAAAGATTTATTTAATGATAAAAAAGTTAAAATTATTTTATTTTAACTTTTTGTTTTTAATAATTATAATTTATTTAAACAAATCACCATTATTATTGCTTTTTAGCATATTTCAGTTGACTAATGCATATAAAAATGGTAAAATCTAAATGTTTGTAGATTCTTCTCTACAACCGCACTAAAAAGGTTTTAAACTATCTTTAGTACCTTAAAGGCGAGTCTTATTGAAGGAGGAAAAAAATGAAAGCAATATTTAAAACTGGTGGTAAACAATATGTTGTTCAAGAAAATGATGAAATTTATGTTGAAAAATTAGATGTTGAACCAGGAAAGAAAATAGTTTTTGACGAAGTGCTTTTTGTTGATGGTAAAGTTGGAACACCTACTGTTAAGGGAGCTAAAGTTACTGCTGAGGTTGAAAAACAAGGTAAACAAAAGAAAATTACAATATTTCGTTATAAAGCTAAAAAGAAATATAGAAAAAAACAAGGACATAGACAACCTTATACTAAATTATTAATTAAAAAAATAGAAGGATAATTATTATGTTAGTTATAAATGTTAAAAAAAATAATAATGTTATAACAAATATAACTTTAGAAGGACACGCAGAATATAACAAATATGGAAAAGATATTGTATGCGCAAGTGCTTCTACTATGTTAATTACAACAGTAAATGCAATTATAGAGCTTGATTCTAATGCAATTACATATGAAAATAAAGATAAGTTTGTTATAAATAATATTAAACAAGATGATATTACAAATAAGTTATTAAATAATTTATATAATTTATTAAAAGAACTTGAAAATGATTATAAAAATAATATTAAAATAAAGGAGTGAAATATATGAAATTAAAATTAAATATCCAACTCTTTGCTCATAAAAAAGGAACTGGGACTTCTAAAAACGGTAGAGATTCTATTGGAAGAAGACTTGGAGCAAAAGTAAGTGATGGACAAAGCGTAACAGCTGGTTCAATTATTTACAGACAAAGAGGAACAAAGATATATCCAGGAACAAATACTGGTATGGGAAAAGATCATACTTTATTCGCACTAATAGATGGTGTTGTAAAATATGAAAGAAAAGGGAAAGATAAAAAACAAGCTAGTGTGTACGCTAAATAACACTAGCTTTTTTTAAAGGAAGGTTTTGGTTATGGAAGAAACATTTTTATTTCAAAGGCTTTTACATGCTGCTAGTATAGCAAAGTTTGTATTAGTTAGTTTAGAAATAACAACTGATGGATATACTAATATGAGTAGTTTAGAAAATTGTTCATTTAAAATTGATAATTCAGTTTCAGATGGAGTATCATATGATGTATATGAAATGTTAGTAGAGAATTTATATAAATATGGTATAAATATAGAATATGAAGTTTATGATGATAGTATTATTTTTACTTTTTATAAAGAATATTCACCTTTAAAAAAATTGAATTAAATTCAATTTTTTTATTTATATTTATTTCTTTTAAATAATTATTATATTGTAAAAAGCAAAGTTTTACATTATAATTAAGTTAGGAGTTATATTATGGATAAAAAGAGAATGATATTAAATATTTATATTGATAATGAAGTAAGTATATTTGATGAATTAATGCCTGAAGAATTAAAAAAACATTTTTCAAAAATGTCAGTAGCGGTTAATACATTAACACAACTTACTAATCATAGAGATTTTAATGAAATAACATGTAATTATGTAGTAGATGAAAATAATTCTAATAAATATAAAATGTTATTTGTTTTTAGTGGTGAAAATATATGTATAAATATTACTGTACCATTAAAGAAAGAAACTTTACCTTTAAAAGAAGATTTATGTTATTTAAGAGATTCTTTTTTACATTTATATATTAAAGAAAATAATACTGTATATATTATAGAATCTAAACCAAAGAATTTAACAACAACTACTATTAAACTATATAATACAAAAGGTTTAATAAAAGAGTTTTTAATTAATTCTAATGTAATTAATGCTCAAAAACTTTATGCATTTTTTAGAGAAGAGAAAAAATTAATAAACAATTATTTTAAATACTCAAACGTAGTCTCCTATGAAGATTTAGATAATGCTCATATAATAGAACTTAGAGATATATTAAAAGATATAATATATGTTGGTGTAAAAGATTTTGTTGATTCAACAACAAAAACTGTTGAAACAAATGAAGTTGAAAAAGATGTAGAAGTAAAAGATTATAATTTAAATGAACTTGATCAACTTTTATATGAAACAGGATTAATCTCTATTAATGATATTAAAGATGAGTTAAAGAAAAGAGACGATAAAAAAACAACTATTAAGAAAGAAGAGGAAATTAAACAATGATAGATATTAATATTATTAGAGAAAATAAAGATGTTGTAAAAGAAAACATAAAAAAGAAATTTCAAGATGATAAATTACCTTTAGTAGATGAAGTATATGACTATGATATAAAAGTAAGAAAATTAAAAACTGAGGTAGATGCTCTTAGAAATGAGAGAAATGTTTTAAGTTCTAAAATAGGTGAACTTATGAGAAATAATAAAAAAGAAGAAACAACAAAGATAAAAGAAGATGTTGAAAAGATTAATGAAAGAATTATAAAAATAGAAGAAGAAGAAACAAAATTAAATTTAGAAATTTATTCTAGAATGATTAAAATTCCAAATATAATTGATAGTAGTGTTCCAGTTGGAAAATCTGATGAGGAAAATGTTGAATTAGAACAATTTGGAGAACAAACTAAAAAAGAATTTGAAATTCCATATCATACTGATATTCTTGAAAAAGTAAATGGAATTGAATTAGAAAGTGCTAGAAATGTAAGTGGGAATGGATTTTATTATTTAAAAGGAGATATAGCAAGGTTAGAGTCAGCTATACTTTGTTATGCTAGAGATTTTATGATTAATAAAGGTTTTACTTATTACATTCCTCCTTTTATGATAAGAAGTGAAGTTGTAAGTGGAGTAATGTCACAAACAGAAATGGATGACATGATGTATAAAATTGAAGGAGAAGATTTATATTTAATAGGAACAAGTGAACATTCTATGATAGGTAAGTTTATGAATACAATAGTAGATGAAAATGAGTTGCCTCAAACTCTTACAAGTTATTCACCATGTTTTAGAAAAGAAAAAGGAGCACATGGTTTAGAAGAAAGAGGAATATATAGAATTCATCAATTTGA